>NZ_JAMYMA010000010.1:0-249835 GCF_040318275.1 Mesorhizobium sp. M1217
TACTCGCTACTCGCTACTCGCTACTCGCTACTCGCTACTCGCTACTCGCTACTCGCTACTCGCTACTCGCTACTCGCTACTCGCTACTCGCTACTCGCTACTCACTACTCGCTACTCGCTACTCACCAGTCACCAGTCACCGCCCCACCATGCTCGAAAACTTCAGCTTCCGCACCATCGTCGAATATCTGCCCCTGTTCGGGCAGGGCCTCGTCATGACGGTGTGGCTGTCTGTCCTCTCCTTTGCCGGCGCGCTCGCCGTCGGCATCGTGCTCGCCGCAATGAACCTGCAGCGTGGCCGGCTGTTCCGCGTCCCGGCCAAGGCCTATATCGACGCGGTGCGCGCCACGCCGCTGCTGGCGCAGCTTTATTTCCTCTATTTCGGCCTGCCGCGGCTCGGCTTCGTCCTGCCCGAGCTCGTCGTCGGCATCCTGGCCCTGTCGCTGAACAGCGGCGCCTATGTCGCCGAGATCATCCGCGCCGGCATCCTGTCGATCCCGCGCGGCCAGGTCGAGGCCGGCGTCGCCTCGGGCATGACCTATGTCCAGCGCATGCGCCTGGTCATCCTGCCGCAGGCGTTTAAGGTGACGATCCCGCCGCTGCTCGGCCAGGCGATCGTGCTGGTCAAGGATTCCGCGCTGTTGTCGCTGATCTCGGTCGCCGAATTGACGCGCGCCGGACAATTGCTCGCTTCCGACCGCTTCATGCCGGCCGAAGGCTTTATCACCATCGCCGCCTTCTACCTGCTGCTCTATTACGGGCTGAAGGGACTGGCGGCACTCTCCGGGCGCTGGCTCGGCCTGGCGGGGGCACGGACATGATCTGGCAGCAACTGCAAAGCATCGCCGGCAGCTATCCCCTCGCCTTGCGCGGCCTCGGCATGACCGTGGTGCTGTCGTTGATCAGCCTGGTGCTGGGCACCTTGCTCGGCTTCGGCCTCGGCATCCTGCGCACAGGCGGCAACCGGCTGATCAGCAGCGCGATCGGCGGCTGGGTCGACCTGATCCGCGGCACTCCGTTCCTGGTGCAGATTTTCCTGATCTTCTTCATCCTGCCGGAACTCGGCATCGAGCTCGACGCCTTCACCGCCGGCATCATCGCGCTGACCAATCTGGCCGCCTGCTTCATCTGCGAGATCGTCGTCGCCGGCATCCGCTCGGTGCCGACCGGCCAGGTCGAGGCGGCGCTGGCGTCCGGCCTGTCGCGCTGGCAGCGCATGCGCCAGGTGGTGCTGCCGCAAGCGATGCGCATCGTGCTGCCGCCGCTGGTCGGGCAATATGTGCTGCTGATCAAGGATTCCTCGGTCGTTTCGGCCATCGGGCTCACCGATCTCACCCGCGTCGGGTGGCTGGTGGTGCAGCGTGTGCCGAACGGCCTGCTCGTCTTCTTCCTCGTCGGCGTCGGTTATTTCATCGTCTGCTACCCCCTGATCATGCTGGCCCGACGGCTGGAACAGCGCATGGGCGCAGCCCATGGCGAGGTGCAGCTATGACGAACCTCAGCAGCAAGAATGGTGCCGGCATGATCGAATTTCGCGGCGTCAACAAATGGTTCGGCCAGCTCAACGTGCTGAAGGACATTACGCTGAGCGTCGAGCCGCGCGAAGTGGTCGTCGTCTGCGGCCCGAGCGGCTCGGGCAAGAGCACCTTGATCCGCTGCATCAACGGGCTGGAGACGATCCGCGACGGCGACCTGACGGTCGACGGCCAGCGCCTCGGCGACCCCGCCACCAACATGACGCGACTGCGTACCGAGATCGGCTTCGTCTTCCAGTCGTTCAACCTCTATCCGCACAAGACGGCGCTCGAGAACGTCACCCTGGCGCCGATCCATGTCCGCAAGATCCCGCGGACTGAGGCCGAGAAGGCCGGGCGCGAGCTGCTCGCCAAGGTCGGCCTCGCCGACAAGGTCGATGCCTATCCGGCGCAGCTCTCAGGCGGCCAGCAGCAGCGCGTGGCGATCGCGCGCTGCCTCGGCATGCGCCCCAAGATCATGCTGTTCGACGAGCCGACCTCGGCGCTCGATCCCGAGATGATCTCAGAAGTGCTCGACGTCATGGTCGCGGTCGCCGAGGAAGGCATGACGATGATGGTGGTGACGCACGAGATGGGCTTTGCCCGCAAGGTCGCCCAGCGCGTCGTGTTCATGGACGCCGGCGCCATTGTCGAGAGCGGCACCCCGGACGAGTTCTTCTCCAACCCAAAGACCGACCGCAGCCGCGCCTTCCTGAGCAAGATCCTGCGGCATTAGGGTTCAAACTCAACTCAGCTGGCTGTCGTCGATGGCCGAGAGGGATGGAAAGCGGCCCTTCGCTGGACGTTCCCTAATACGACAGATGCGCGCCGGGCTTCCTCTTAGGGCGGCCATTGCCGCACTTCCACCAGCCGCTTCCCTTATGCGGGCATCAAATCGATGACCCGCATGATCGCGACCGCACTGCTCGTGTTCTGGGTGCCTTCTGTCGTAGCGCCATTAGCGCAGGCCCAAACATCGCCCTTCTTGACTGTGAACTTTTGTTTGTTGTGAACGACCGAAAGTTCTCCCTCAGTCATGTGGCAGAGCATGTCGTTCTTCATCATGTTGTCAGCCGTCTTCGCTCCGGGCTGAATGACAACATCGCGCAGCTTCACCGTTGCATAGGCTGGTATGACCGACTTGCGCTCACCAAGCGCTACAACTCTGACGCCGGGTGAGACCTCCTTGCCCTCATCGGGGCCGTAAGTCTGGGCGGATGCTGGTGTCCCCCAAGCGATCAGAGGCGTTGCGGCCAGTGTAAGACCGAGTGCAAGTGTGGATCTACGATTGACGGCTTCCATTGTTTCCTCCCTGTTCAAAAGTTGGTCGGAAAGGTAGGCCAACAATCAAGGATGGGCCGTTGCGGCGAAGAGTCAACTGACCTTCCGAGTTAGTTCAGTCTCGCTCGCGGCTAGCGAGGTTTCACAAACCACCCGGGTCGCCGAGACGGAGAGGGGGAATTGCGCTGACCATGTCATTGCGTGCGACCTTGTCCCGACATTAAAGACATTTCATTCTTGCGAATGCCCTCGCTGCCAAAGACCCCTCTCCGGCCGCTTTGCGGCCACATCTCCCCCCGCTTGGCGGGGGCGAGGAAGCCAAACCTATTGCATATCGGCGTGGGTGCTCAATTCGGCCCTCTTCTCATCCGAGACGACGGCGAGGTCGAGGACCTTCTGCAATTCGGCAGCATGCCGGAACGACGGTTCGGCCTGGACGCCGTTGCGGACTGCATCGATGAAGCGCTGGTAGTTGGTGGGCACCGTTCCGGCGTCCAGAACTTGCCATTTAGCGTTCTCGACGTCTTCGCCGAGGAAGGCATGACCATGATGGTGGTGACGCACGGGATGGGCTTTGCCCGCAAGGTCGCCCAGCGCGTCGTGTTCATGGACGCCGGCGCCATCGTCGAGAGCGGCACCCCGGACGAGTTCTTCTCCAACCCGAAGACCGACCGCAGCCGCGCTTTCCTGAGCAAGATCCTGCGGCATTAGGAGGGCATTAGGACAAAGCGGACCTCAGACGATGCCGTGCTTTCTCAACAGCGCCTGCTCGTCGTCTGATATCCAGCCGAAAACCTTCGGCTCCGCGTCCAATTTCTGCACGAGGTAGTGGACGTCAAAATCTATCGCCACCTTCGATTGATCCCTGCGGGCATAGGTTGCCGTCCAGGCGACATGGGCCACGCAATGATGTTCGTCTATCGGCGAGAGCCTGAGGTTGCGTATCCGCATTTCCTTCGTACCTATCGCGCGATAGTGCGCATAGCCTTGCGCCATGACCTGCTTGAGTTGCCCATCGTTCTTTCCAGTCATGACCCCGGCGGGCGAAGCCGCTATGAAGTCCGAAGCATACAGCGATGCGACTTCATCCATGTCCATGTCGCCGCCGAGGGACTGGTTGAAAAAGCGCTCATATCTCTCGAATAGCTTCCTTACGCTGGCTTCCATCATTTCATCTCCAGGTGAGGCTATGTTGGGTGGGAGCAGGAAACGCTCCGCCGATCTCCGACATCCGCAATGGCCTCAGCCATGATGACTTCGTCCCGGGGGTGGAGCAAGGAGCGAAGCGACGCGGCGCAGACCCTGGGATGACGAATGCGTGGTGCGACCCGATTGTGCACGACTTCGATGCCACCCTTGTCGCCGCAGACGCAACAAGCGAAGCCCTGTTGCTCGGCCCTCGTGATGGCGAGCGCGCGGCTGTCGGAGGCGCGCTCGACCCATTTCAATTTGGGCGATCGGAGCTATAGCCGCGCCCCTAGTCAAGCACGACCACGGCCTCCACCTCGAAGAGCATCGGGTCGATTGCAAGCTTGGGAACGGGAATTAGAGTCTGCGCCGGCAGCGCCTCGCCGAACATCTCCTTGACGTTCTTGGTCAAGACCCCAAGCTTGGACATATCGTGATCGACCACAAAGACCGTGAGCTTGGCGACCTGATCCGGCCTGGCACCGAGCGCATCGAGGGCGGTGCGCAAATTTGCGTAGGCCTGCGCAACCTGGACAGCGAAGTCGGGCGACAAGGCTCCCGTGCTGTCCTGGCCGCCCTGTCCGGAGATGTAGGCCAGCCGGGCTCCGCGGGGCGTGATCACCGCCGTGCTGTAGCCATTCGGCGATGGGTCATAGAGGTTTTGTGGATTGACGATGGTCAGCTTGAGATCATTCGCTGTGGCAGTGGAAACGCCCATGGTCATCACGATTAACCCTCCGATAAGCAGGCGCCTGGCGCGTGGCATGATTTTCTCTTGGCTCTGCCGACTGCGAGCAAGACACCCTCGCGGCCGGCATGATTGATATCGGCGATCGACTCGTACGCCGCACGAGCCAGTCGCATGGTACGTCGTACGAGTCAATCGTTCAGGATCGACATTCGTCGCGTTGCCGGTCAAAATCGACGGCCCGAACAGCGAGGAAGACGGATGGCAGCCAAACGTAGCGGCGCCCGGAGCACGCGATCTCAGCGGACAAGCGGGTCGCTCCAGCCCGTGCAGGAGCCGCGCAGTGAACCGCCTCTCTCGCGGGAACGTATCGTGGCGACCGCGGTAGAACTGCTGGACGCTCAAGGGGTCGACGGATTGACGATGCGTCGGCTGGCCGATCGCCTCGGCTCGGGCGTGATGAGCCTATATTGGCACGTCGACAACAAAGAGGATGTCTTTGATCTGGCGCTCGATTCGGTGCTCGAATATGGCGGACCGCCGCAACTGGTTGAGCCTCGAGACTGGCGCGGAGAAGTCGTCCATATGCTCGAAGACTGGCGCGCCAGCATGCTGCGCCATCCTTGGTCGGCATCGCTGTTGCCGCGCCGGGCGCTCGGCGCGAACATCCTCAGTCGCCTTGAACTGCTGAGCAAGACCTTGTCCAGGGCCGGTGTGGCGGACGCAGATTTGAACGTCGCGATATGGTCGCTGTGGAACTATGTGATGGGCGCCACCATCAGCCGGGCGAACTTCGACCTCTCGTACGACGGCAGAGCCGACACGCAGCAGCGCCTTACAGGGCTCAGCCAACGCTATCCGACGATCGAACGCTCTCGTCTGCTGTTGGATAACGATTGGGATGGTGCTTTCCGGAAAGGCCTCGGCTTCCTGCTCGATGGCCTCTCTCCAAGACAATGAACTCTGCTTTCAGAGTCGTGACTTCCTGCCGTGAATGGCCGAGATGCAAACTCGGTTTTGTTTTGACCCTGACCGCCCCCGCCCCGCCGCGAGGAACCCAGGCCTATTGCGCATCCGCGTGCGTGCTCAATTCAGCCCGCTTCTCATCCGAGACGACGGCGAGGTCGAGGACCTTCTGCAATTCGGCAGCATGCCGGAACGACGGTTCGGCCTGGACGCCGTTGCGCACTGCATCGACGAAGCGCTGGTAGTTGGTCTGCACCGTTCCGGCGTCCAGAACCTGCCATTTGGCGTTCTCGACATCTTCGCCGATGCAGGCTTTCAGCTCTGAGCCGGTCAGATTGTGCACGACTTCGATGCCGCCCTTGTCGCCGTAGATGCGCAGGCGGAGTTCGTTCAAATGGCCGGTTGCCCAGCGGCTGGCATGGACGACGCCGAAAGCGCCATTGCTGAAATCCAGCGACATGGTGAAACTGTCATTAGCGTCGAGCCCGTACTCGCCGATCCGGTTGCCGGGCGCCTTGTCGAAGGATCTCAGCCGGCAGAACACATGGTCGATATCGAGCGCCGCGCCATAGCTGGCGAAATCGAGGATATGGATGCCGACGTCGCCCAGCACGCCATTGGAGCCGTGGCCGCGCGACAGCCGCCACAACCATTTCGGATCGGTGCGCCAGTCGCCCCAGAACTTGGACACCAGCCAGCTCTGCAGATAGGACGCCTCGACATGCCTGACCGTGCCGATCTCGCCGGCCAGCACCATGGCGCGCGCTCTCTGCAGCGGCGCGACGTTGCGATAGGTCAGGTTGACCATGTTGATGATGCCGGCCCGCTCGGCGGCATTGGCCATCTCACTGGCCTTCTCGAAATTTTCGGCCAGCGGTTTCTCGCACAGCACCGGCTTGCCTGCCGCGATCAGCATCATGGTGGTCGGATGGTGGATGCGATCCGGCGTCACGTTCGCCACCGCGTCGAACTTGCCCCATGCCAGCGCCTCGTCCAACGACGCGAACCGGTTGGGGATACCGTAGATCTCCGAAAACTTGTCGACACGCGTACGGTCGAGATCGACGGCGCCGATCAGTTCGACGCCCTCGATCTTGCCGAACTGCCTGGCGTGCTCCTCCGCCATCCAACCGGTGCCGAGTATCAAGAGGCGCATGATTCTTATCCTTAGGACAGGGCTTTATCTTCTTGTTCGACCATGGATTTGTGGTCTAGCGAAAGCCGGCTTCGCCGGCGGAATGAAGTTTTCCGCCGCGCTCGACGATCGGCTCGAGCGCCTTTTCCGCCGGCACGTTCGGCGCATCGAGGATGGCCGGATTGGAGCCGAGCGGGTTGTGCGCCCATTTCACCGCATTGCGCAGCACCTTGTGGACGTTGGCATCGTGATAGGTCGGATAGGTCTCGTGGCCGGGCCTGAAATAGAAGATGTTGCCGGCGCCGCGGCGATAGGTCAGCCCCGACCGGAACACTTCGCCGCCCTGGAACCACGAGATGAACACGGTCTCGAGCGGCTCCGGCACGGCGAACTGCTCGCCATACATCTCCTCGTTCTCGAGCTCGAAATACTCGCCGATCCCGGCTGCGATCGGGTGGTTGGGGCTGGTCACCCAAAGCCGCTCGCGCTCGCCCGCCTCGCGCCATTTCAGCGTACAGGGCGTGCCCATCAGCTTCTTGAAAATCTTCGAGAAATGGCCGGAATGGAGAACGATCAGCCCCATGCCCTCCCAGACACGGCGCGCCACGCGCTCGACCACTTCGTCGGCGACGGCGCCATGGTCCTTGTGCCCCCACCACAGCAAGACATCGGTCTCGGCCAGACGGTCGGCCGGCAGCCCATGCTCCGGCTGCTCCAGGGTTGCCCACGACACCGAAATCTCGGGGTCGAGCTTCAGCGCATTGGCAATCGTCGCGTGCATGCCCGCGGGATAGATGCCGGCGACCACCTCATTGGTCCGCTCATGGATATTCTCGCCCCAAACGACAGCGCGTATTGTCATGATGTCCTCTTGATTGTTTGAAGCTGGAGCCGCCCGACCGGTCAGTCATAATATCCCCGGCCGGGAATGAAAACCGTTTCGCGGCCGGCTGCTGACAATCTGTTGGAAATCGGGCGGGAAAGTCCACGCGGCAAAACCAGCGATGCCGGCGCTGTTCCCGCCGACATCTCACATGTTTGCGCTGCCTGCGAATAACCTAAGCGCCGCGGCCCTCTTGGGCGACGCGTGTCAGCGGCTTCGACAGCCGCGGCACCACGACAAGGCGCTTGATCTTGCCTTTCTTGTAGGCGGCGAGGAAGCGGGCATAGTCCTTGAAGACGACGCAGCCATTGGATTCGGCGCGGCCGCCGCGCAGCATGTAGGTGTGGGCGAGCAGGCCGTCGCGGCCATATTTGTTGCTGCCGCTGGCAGGGGTGAGACGCAGTGCCTCGACGCCGTGGAAGCGCGATTCCCGCAGCGTCAGATTGTAGGTGTCGGGCGGCGTCGGACCGACATTCTTCTTGTGAACGTAGCGCGGCTGGTCGACCATCGAACCGTATCCCGAATGTGCCTCCAGCCGCGAGCCGTCGGGCATATAGACGGTCTTGGCCGAGATGTCGTAGACGGCGACGCCGCTGCCCATGCCAGGCGTGGTGAACAGGTTCCTGAAGGCCCCGCCGAGTCCGCCGGAAGGCATGTCGGGCTTGGCATAGGCCAGCATGTCGCCGCCCTGCGTCTTCGACCGTTTGCCCGGCTTGCCCGACACCGCCGGCACTGCCGCTTGTGACGAATTGCGAGGCGACAGGCTGCCGGGTTGCGTCTCGACCGGCGGAGCATCGGCCGTCTGGACCTTGCTCGCCCTGGATGCCTGGGTCTTCGATGCCTGGGCCTTGGATGCCTGGGGCGGCTCCGTTTTTGCTGCCTGATCCTTTGGCGTCCGGTCTTTCGGCGCCCGGTCTTTCGAGGCTTGAGTCTGGGGCGCCGGCTGATCGATGACCGCCCGCGGACGCAGCGTCGGCAGCGGAATGCTGTCGGGCATGTCGTCCTGCGGCGGCAGCGAGGCCAACTGGACCTCAGGTTCTTGCGGCTCTTGTGAAGCCGCGGGCTCGCTTGCCATGACGGCTGCCGGGAGCACGTCGATCATCTGCTCCGGCAACGTATTCGCCAGCGCCAGCGCCAGGCGCGACGAGCGTTCGATCTCCGCCACCGCCGGCCCGAAGCGCACCGATGCCGGGCCGTTCGGGTCGGGTATGCGTACCGGCTCGGCGAACCGGGCATCGGCCGGCAGGCTGGCGAGCATGACGGGTGAGCCGGAGGAGGCACGGGCAAAGGCAGCGGCAAGCTTTTGCGGCGACAGCGCGGCTTTGGCCACCACGTCGTCGAAGCTGGATTGCCGCGATGCATCGGCGACAAGCGGCACGGTATTGCGCTTGAGACGCGCCGATTTTCCCTGGTGAACGAAGTTCGACGCCGACCGCAGGCAGTTGGCATCGCATCCGTGCTGCAGCAACTGGGCCGACAGCGCTGCGTTTGCCGCGGCCCATGTCGGGGCCTGCGCCTTTGCAAGGCTGCGGCGAGGATCGGCGAGCGCGATGGTGCGCGGCGCGAGCAGGCTTTGCGGGAGACCGTTGGAAGCGGCGGTGAGCGAGGTTCCCATCGAATAAAGGCCGGCCAAGGTCGCCACCGACCATAAAGCAATGGCTGCGCCGACGGCCGGAACCGCGACCCAGCGCAGGCCGGGCCTCATCGAAGTCAATCCAGTTGCAGGACTGTCACCCCGGGTTTTCGCACTTACAAACGCCATTCAACCACTCTCAATCGGCCGTTGCCGGCTAGCGGATTTCGCAGCCGTGACATTCACAGTTCGCCTGGTGCCCCCAGCACACTTCGCGTCTGTTGCCGATTGATTCAAAAGATGGACAAAGTTGGTTAACCAATCCCTCTACCGACCGCCGATTGGGCGACGGTCACACCGAAAAACGCCCTCCAAAACCTGCATAGTTGGCAAAACTGCCCTCCAATGATGACTTTGCTGCCCGTTTTTGTCGGCCGAGTCAAGAAAGCGAAATGACTAGACCTTGCTGGGCGGAGTCGGCGACGGCTGCCAAAGTGAAGCCAGGCCGACCGAAATCGCGCCGCCGGCAGCCGCCGCCATCAAGCCCCGGCGATCGGTCGAACTGGCGGTTATCGACCTGCCACTTGTCGACCTGCCACTTGGGCGAATGAACGATTAACGTCTGGGAATTCAGGATAGCGGCAAGACGTTTACTGCTCAGCGCTGGAACGGAATATCCAGCACCTCAAGCAAATTCCAGGAAAAGTGTGAAACGGTTTTCCGCCCGGAAAACGATGAACCGTTCAGACCACAGCCATGATTATGTGAGCCTGGATTTTGGCAGCAACCTCGCCGCTGCCATGCCTGTCTGCAATCGCGGCTGCGGCGTAGTCGGTTGCAGCATCCAGTTTTCCCGCCTCCCTGGCCTCGATTTCGTTGCGAAGCAGAGTGCCCTGGCAATAAGCAACGGCCGGAAGACGCGGCGAGGAGGCACGGCTTTGTTCGGCCCTCGTCTCGATCACCACACCGGAAAAACCTGCGTCCTCCAGTTCGCGACGGATCAGTGCCGTATCGTGGTAGCCATGCGGCGTGCGGGCCAGAAAGCGCGGCGGATCGTTCGGAAAAATCCTTGCGAGAGCATTCGTCACATCGTCGGCAAATACATTCTCCTCGATGCGATCCCATACGCTGAATAGGAAATGTCCGCCAGGCTTCAGAACTCGCCGGGCTTCGCGGTAGGCAGATGAGCGGTTGGGAAAGAACATCGCACCGAACTGACAACAAACGAGATCGAAGGTCGCATTTTCAAACGGCAGCGCCAGAGCATCGGCCTGACGCCATTCGATGCGATCATCGGGAGCTTGCCGCGAAGCGGCGTAGTCGAGCATCGGCTGGTTGAGGTCGGTTACGACATAGCTTGCACTGGGGGCCAGTTTTGGCGCCAATGCGCGGGTGACAACCCCGGTGCCCGCGGCGGTTTCCAGAACGGCCTTGGGCGACAAGGACGCGGCCCGTCGTGCAAGATCTGCGGCGAACGGCTCGAAAATCAACGGCACCATATAGCGGTCGTAGTTTTCCGGAATCGAGCCAGCGAACACCTTGTCCGTTTCCAACATGCTATCCCCCGCCGTCCGTTTGATGGCTCGCCAGCATAGCATGGAATTGTTTGTTATTCGGTCGCATTCGACCGGGAGGCGGTTCGCTCATGGACCCTCCGAAACGGCGTTCTGCAGTTATCTGCAAATGTGCTAACATAGAGTGGCCATGCACATTGGTGCGTCGCCAACATAATGGTAGGATGCGATGAAAACCATAAATCGCAGGTCTGCAATTGCGCTCGGCGTGACGGCGGCCGCGGTAACGCCTTTGTTCACGCTGGCGGCAGCTGCAAAGGTCAAGAAATACGGCCCGAAGGAAGGCAAGGAAATAGCCCCCGGCGTCAGGGTGGTCGAGGTCGGCACCGGCAATTCCGATATCCCCGCCTACAAGAGCATCTCAATTGTCGATGTGGTCTTTCAGCCGGGAGCAGCCGCTCCCGCAATGGTAATGGACAACGACATGGTATGCACCATTGCCGCCGGTGAATTCACGGTCAAGAAAGCCGACAAGCAATTCAAGCTCAAGGAAGGTGACATGTATACCTGCTCCAAGGGCAAGACCGAGGCGGCAGCCAACACCAGCAAGGTGGTCGGCATCCACCGCATCGCCGTCTTGATGCCTGCCTAGCGCATGCCAACGAAAACCGGCCCGCGTCCTCGTCCGGGACGCGGGCCTTTTTGATGATGTTCGTGGCGGTTTCTCTCTCGGTCCGCTTTGCAAGTGTGCGTTTATATTAGAGATCACGCAAGTTTCTGGATGACTGCCGGCCGGTATGCGGCCTGCATTGGCGGATTAGCAATCCGGCAGCGCGCTGAGCGTTTGGCTTCACGAAACGGCTCGGTGCTCTTCCCGGGCAGCCTCCCAGACCTCGCGCGCCGCGTCTGCATTCAGTGCCGCGATTCCCAGCCCGACGATCAGATCCGGCCATGCCGAGCGCCATAGGAAGGCCGTCACCAGTCCGGCCAGTATGATCGCGATGTTGGCGACGGCGTCGTTGCGGGCCGAGAGGAATGCCGCCCTGGTAAGACTGCCGCTGTGGTGGCGGTAGCGCGCCAGCATGTAGGCGCATGACAGGTTGACCGCCAAGGCGCCCAACCCCGCCAGCGTCAGGGCCGTTGGCTGCGGCGGCACCGGCATGTTGAACTTTTCCCACGCGGTCCACAGCGTCGCCAGGCCCGGCACCAAAAGGATAAGTGCCAGCGCCATGCCGACCCGCGAGCGGGCACGCAGCGACCATCCCATGGCGAGCAGTATCAGGAGATTGACCGAGGCATCTTCCAGAAAATCGACGCTGTCGGCGAACAGCGACACCGAGCCGATCGCCAGCGCCACGGCGAATTCAATGCCGAAATAACCGAGGTTCAGCAGCGCGACGACAAGCACCACCCGGCGAAGGCCGTCCGACGTAATGGCTTGCTGCATGGTCTGTCCCGATGTGATGGTGTTGATGCTCTTACCAGCTGCTCTTCCAGCGCAACAGCCGCATGGCATTGGCTGTCACCAGGACCGTCGCCCCGGTGTCGGCGAGAATGGCCGGCCAAAGGCCGGTGATACCGGTGATCGTCGTCACCAGGAACACTGCCTTCAGCCCCAATGCCATTGTAATGTTCTGTTTGATGTTGGCCATGGTTGCTTGGGACAGCCGGATCATGGCGGCGACGTCACCGACGCGCCCATGCAGCACCGCTGCGTCAGCCGTTTCAAGAGCCACGTCCGTGCCGCCGCCCATGGCGATGCCGACATCGGCCGCGGCAAGTGCCGGCGCATCGTTGATGCCATCGCCGACCTTGGCGATCCTGAACCCCTGCCCCTTCAACTCACCGATAATGCGCTGCTTGTCCTCGGGCAGCAATTCGGCGCGCGCCTCGATGCCGAGATGCTTGCCGATGGCAGCCGCGGTGCGCTTGTTGTCACCGGTCAGCATAACTGTTTTGATGCCCGCATCGGTCAGCGCCTTTAGACCCGCCAATGCGTCCGGCCGTGGTTCGTCGCGCATGGCGATGAAGCCGCCAAGAGCGTCGTCGATGACCAGCACCGACACCGATTTTCCTTCATCGTTGAAGGCCGCGATGCGTGCAGCGTGGTCGGCCGGCAGCGGCGCCTTTTCGCCGGCAGCGGCCGGCGAGCCCAGAAACAGGCTCTTGCCGCCGACGCGACCGACGACGCCCTTGCCGCCAATCGCCCTGGCCTCGGCAGCAGGTGGCACCGGAACCTTGTCAGCATTGGCCCTTTGCAGAATGGCCAGGGCCATCGGATGACTGGAACCGGTCTCGAGCGCTGCCGCCAGGGAAAGAATCTCGCATTCACGGACGCCCACTGCAACGACATCGGTGACCTGCGGCTTGCCGAGCGTCAGCGTGCCGGTCTTGTCGAGCGCCACGGCAGTGATGGTGCCGAGCCCTTCCAGCACCGCGCCGCCCTTCATCAGCAGGCCGCGCCGGGCGCCCGCCGAAAGCGACGCCGCAATTGCCGCCGGCACAGAAATGACCAGCGCGCACGGACAGCCGATGAGCAGCAGCGCCAGACCTTTGTAAATCCATTCGTTCCAATCGCCGCCAAGGAGCAGCGGTGGCATGATCGCGACGAGCGCCGCGACGGCGACCACGCCGGGCATGTACCAGCGTGAGAACCGGTCGATGAAACGCTCGGTGGGCGCCTTGCTTTCCTGCGCCTCCTCGACCAGCTTGACGACTCGTGCGATCGTGTTGTCGGCGGCGGCCGCCGTGACCTTGACGCGCAGCACGCCGTCGCCGTTGATAGTGCCGGCGAAAACCTCGTCGCCAACCTTTTTGCCCACCGGGATGCTTTCACCCGAAACAGGCGATTCATCAATGGCGCTGTCACCCTCGGTGATCTCGCCATCAGCCGGAATCCGATCACCGGGCCGCACCAGAATGATGTCCCCCACGGCCAGGCTTTCGGCCGGCACCTCGCGGCTCCTCCCATCCTCTTCGACCAGCGCGGTCTTGGGAACCAGTGTGGTGAGCGCCTGGATGCTAGAACGTGCCTTCCCAGCGGCCACCCCTTCCAGTAATTCGCCGATCAGGAACAGGAAGACCACTGTCGCCGCTTCCTCGCCGGCGCCGATAATGACGGCGCCGGCGGCCGCCACGGTCATCAGCATTTCGATTGTGAACGGAATGCCGGCGAGTGCGGCCATGACCGCCCGGCGCGCGATCGGCACCAAGCCGAGCAGCGTGGCAGCGATGAAGGCCCATGGGCCAGTCGCGGGCCAGGCGTAATGAACCGCGAAAGCCATCGCCAGGGCAACGCCGCTGGCGATGGTCAGGCGGTCCTTGGCGCCGTTCCACCACGGCCCCGACATCGGCGCATCATCGTTGCCGTGCAACCCCGCTAATTTCTTGTCGTGACTGTGCGTTCTGTGGTCATGGTCGGCCAATTGATCGGAGGCCGGCGCTCCAGACTTGGCGGTCAGCGGAGCAACAGCGTAGCCGAGACCGGTGACTTTCCTCTCGATCGCGTCAAGATTGCTTTCGGAAGTATGAAGGACCGTCAGAGTGCCCGCCGAAATGGACACGTTAACATCCTGCACACCAGGCATCCGCCGCACAGCCGTATCGATTTTGCTGGCACAGCTCGCGCAATCCATGCCTTCAACGCGGTAGCGGGTCTGTTGTTTGGTCGCAGCCAAGGTGAACCTCTTGCATCTTCGATCGCGACGCTACATCCTCTAGTGACTAGAGGAACAAGCGAAAAGATGCCAGCAGGTGTGACCATCGGTGAAGCAGCCCGACGCAGCGGCGTGAAGGTTCCAACCATCCGCTACTATGAGCAGATCGATTTGCTTCCAGCCCCTGCCCGCAGCGAAGCCAATCGCCGGCATTATGAAGCGGCAGATTTGCGCCGGCTCGCCTTCATCAGGCACGCGCGCGAGCTTGGGTTCGAGATCGAGGCCATCAGGACGCTGCTGACGTTGCAGGATAATCCCCACCAGCCCTGTGGAACCGCCGACGCCATCGCCCAAGCCCGTCTGGCCGAGGTCGTCCAGCGAATACGCAGCCTTGCCGCGTTGAAGATCGAGCTGGAGCTGATGGTTGAGGGCTGCCGGCAAGGGAAAGTCTGCGAATGCCGTGTGATCGAGGTGCTGTCAGATCACGATCAATGTGAGCATCCTCATCATTGATTCGCCAGACCAGAGCTCGCACCAGCGCCGATGTCGCAGCATGCCGAGCTTGCAAAAGCCGCGCTTTGCGGTCAACCTGAGCGGATGATGGCACGTCTGTCACCAAAACACCTCCTGACTATGCTGCTCGCGATGGTCGTGACCGCCGGGTTCAGCCTGTCAGCCGCCCAGGCTGCCGTCATGTCGGCGAGGATGGCGATCGACAGCCGCATGATCATGGCCGCAGATGCCGGCACCACCGACGCCGACATGGCCAAGATGGCCGATGCCAAGGGCGGCGACTGCAGCGCTTGCCTCAAGAGCTCGGCCGACAACGACAAACCGATGCAATGTGCGCCGACCTGCGTCGCACCGGTTCTGGCGGTGCTGCCGGAAGCTCTCCCCGTGACGGGACTGCTGCGGGTAGAGCTGCCGCCGGCGCTTCCCGCCGCGTTCCTGCACGGGCGAAGTCTGTTGCCCGAGCCATTCCCTCCAAGACCCAGCGCTCTCGTCTGACGCCGTTTCTGCCGTTTCCGCGGTTGATTGACGGCGTTTGATCGTCCGGTTGCGCGTACTGCGCAACGGACGCGGCAGCAATTCAATCGATGTCGCGATGTTCGCCGTCGGTTACCGCAGGGGTCACAAGGGTGAATTCCGTTTCAAGTCCGTTCATAACGCGCCGCAAATTCCTGCTTGCGGCGGCAAGCATTGCCGCCTCCGCGCCGATCCGCCCCGCACTGGCGCTGGCTACCGGCGAACACCGGATCAGGGTGGCGCCAGGCCAGGCACGGCTCACCGGCCCCGATGGTCCGCGCACTCCGGTATGGGCCTATGATGGCACGGTCCCCGGCCCGACACTGCGCTTACGCCAGGGGCGGCCCGCTCGCATCATCGTCGAGAACGGACTGGGCGAGGACACCACGGTTCACTGGCACGGCATCCGGCTGCCGAACGCGATGGACGGCGTGCCGGGATTGACCCAACCGCCGATCAGGCCGGGCGAAAATTTCGTGTACGAGTTCACCCCGCCCGATGCCGGCACCTTCTGGTACCATCCGCATGCCGACAGCCTGGTTCAGCTTGGCCGTGGCCTTGCAGGCGCACTGATCGTCGAGGAAGCCGAACCGGTCGCGGTCGACCGCGAGCTTCTATGGCTGCTGCAGGACTGGCGGCTCACCAAGGATGGGCAAATCGCTGCCGGCTTCGGCAACATGATGGATGCAGCGATGTCGGGCCGCGTCGGCAATGTCGTCACCGTCAACGGTGCACCGCCGGCCGACCTGACCGTGAAGGCCGGCGAGCGCGTCAGGTTGCGGCTGGCCAATGCGTCACTCGCTCGCATCATGGCTTTGCGTTTCGAAGGCCACCGTCCGGTCATCGTCGCCATCGACGGCCAGCCCTGCGACCCGCATGAGCCGGAGGGCGGACGCTTGGTGCTTGCGCCCGCCATGCGCATCGATGTCGTGCTCGACATGCAGGGCGACCCGGGCAAGCGCTACGCGGTGATCGATGAGTTCTACGACGGCCTTGCCTACTCCCTGACCGCGCTCGCCTATGACGCCGGAGCACCGCTGCGCGATCATCCTCTCGATGCGCCGCTTCGCCTGCCGGCCAATCCGCTGCCGGCCCCCGACCTGGCCAAGGCCGAACGGCATGAGATCGTCCTGCAGGGCGGCATGATGGGCGGCGGCAAGCTGGCCGGCGTCGGCGGCATGATGAGCATGGCGATGCCCGGCATGAACGGCGCCGCCGCCTGGGCAATCAACGGCATGTCGATGACCGGCGACGGCCACGCGGGCATGGCGCCACAGTTCACGCTGGAACGCGGCGCCACCTGCCGTCTCACCATGCGCAACGAAACCGCATGGTGGCACCCCATGCACGTTCACGGCTTCAGCCTGTCGGTGCTTTCGCGCAACGGCTCGCCGGTACCGCACCGGCAATGGCAGGACACGGTGCTGCTCGCCCCCAAGGACACGATCGAATGCGCCTTCGTTGCCGACAATCCCGGTGACTGGATGCTGCACTGCCATGTCGCCGATCACCAGATGGCCGGCCTGATGACAGTGTTCCGCGTGACCTGAAAGTTTTGTCCAACCAAGGAGAACTGCAATGAAACTGACCTACCGCCTAGCCGCACTGTCCCTGCTGATCGCAACGCCGCTGCCTGCCTTCGCCGCCACGATCAACGCCGTCATGTACAAGAACCCGCAATGCAGCTGCTGCGAATCCTACGCCAACTATCTCGAGCACAACGGCTTCAAGGTCGACATCAAGCCGGTCAACAATCTCTCTCAGATCAGCAGCGATGCCGGCGTGCCGGCCGACCTCGAAGGCTGCCACACGCTGATGGTCGACGGCTATGTCGTCGATGGCCTGGTGCCGGTCGAAATCGTCAAGAAGCTTTTGACCGAACGCCCTGCCATCACCGGCATAACGCTGGCCGGCATGCCGACGGGCGCTCCAGGCATGGGTGGTGAGAAGCAAGGCCCCTTCGTCGTCTACGCCTTCACCAAGGACGGCAAGGCACCCACCGTCTACGCGACCGAGTGAGGCTATTGTGAGCAAACTGGCCATGGTCCTGATTGGCATGCTGCTAGCATTTTCGCTGCCGGTATCAGCCGCCGAGCCGACGCAGAACTTTGTCGTTCACGAGGCGCCCGCCCCCGTACCGGAAATCAGCTTCGAGGATGGCAATGGCAAGCCGAAAACGCTTGCGGATTTCCACGGCAAGGTCGTGCTGCTCAACATCTGGGCGACATGGTGCGCGCCCTGCCGCAAGGAGATGCCGACGCTCGATCGTCTGCAAGCCAAACTGGGCGGTCCGGATTTCGAGGTCGTCGCGCTGTCCATGGACCGTGCCGGTCCTGAGATTGTGAAGAAGTTCTTTGCCGAGATCGGCATCAAGCACCTCGCCCTCAACATCGATGCCTCGGGCAAGGCCATGTTCGCCATCGGCTCCGTCGGCCTTCCGGCAACCCTGCTGATCAATCGCGACGGCAAGGAGATCGGCCGGCTGATTGGGCCGGCCGAATGGGACGCGCCCGACATGGTCGACTTCATCGGCAGCCGCATCGCTGCCGAGTGAGAAAGGAACAGATATGTCCGGGTTGAAGGCTCACTGCCTTGCATCGGCTTTGAACGAGTGGAGGTGTTTGCTGCTGGGCGCCATTGCCATTGCGGCGCTGACCGTGGGGTTTTCGTATCGGGCGCAAGCCCACTCGCTCGACGAAATCGACACCATGCTTGAGGGCGACGAGAAATATTTCCAAACGATCGACAAGCCGGCGCCTGAATTCACGCTGCGCACCGCCGATGGGCGTGTCGTGCGAACGGCAGATCTGCGCGGCAAGGTGGTCGTCCTCCACTTCATCTACACATCGTGCCCGGATGTATGCCCCCTGCATGCCGAGAAGATCGCCGAGGTCCAGAAAATGGTGAACGGCACGCCGATGAGAGGCCAGGTCAGCTTTGTGACCATCACCACCGACCCCGCCAGGGACACGCCGGACGTGCTGCGCAGCTACGGGCAGACGCACGGGCTCGATCCCGTCAATTGGCTGTTCCTGACCACGACGGCGGATCAGCCGGAGGATGCGACCCGCAGACTGGCGGAGGCCTTCGGCCACAAGTTCACACTGACGGACGATGGTTATCAGATGCACGGCACCGTCACCCATGTGATCGACAAGGAGGGCCGCTGGCGGGCGAATTTCCATGGCCTGAATTTCGCTGCGGTCAATCTCGTCACCTTCGTCAATGCGCTCACCAACAATGTCGAGCGCTCGCACCATGAGCCGGAAACGGGATGGTGGGCGACGATCAAGGGCATGTTCTGAGGCACCATTCACATGCCGGCGGTCCGGCGAAACAGAGGGAAGGAGAACCCTGTGATCCACAAATCCAATTCATGGCGCGGAGCCATCGGCAAAATGGCCCGTGCCTTCGTCCTGGCCGGTGCGACGGCCTGGCTCGCGCGCGGTATCCACGGTCAGGCGATCGCCGCGGGCGAGATGTCCCAGGACCAGTTCGACCAGCGCATCCACGATTATATCCTCGCGCATCCCGAGGTCGTCATGGAGGCGCTGCAGAGCCTCGATGCCCGCCAGCGCGAGGCCGCGGCAAAAGAGGCGAAGGCTGCCCTGGCGGCCAAGGCCGACGATATCTTCCGGGACCCGGCGAGCCCGGTCGGCGGCAACGCCGAAGGCGACGTCATCATGGTCGAGTTCTTTGACTACAACTGCCCCTATTGCCGCCAGGTTGCGCCGATCCTGGCGCAAGCCGTGGCCGACGATCCGCAGCTCAAAATCGTCTACAAGGAATTCCCGATCCTCAGCACGGATTCCGTATTTGCTTCCAAGGCGGCTCTCGCCGCAATGCGCCAGGGCAAGTACATGGCATTCCACAAGGCCTTGTATGCGGTGAAGACGCGGGTGACCGAAGCGGTCGTGCTGAAGGTTGCTGCCGACGTCGGTCTCGATGTGGCTAAGCTGAAGACCGACATGCAGCGGCCCGATATCCAGGCGTCGATCGACCGGAATACGCAACTGGCACAGGCGCTGAAGATCAGTGGAACGCCAAGCTTCGTCGTTGGCGAGCAGATTTTCCCCGGCGCGACCGACCTCGCAACGATGAAGAAACTGATCGAGCAAGCGAGGAACAGCAAATGAGCCGGATATGCCATCCAACCCGACGGACGGTTGTTCTGGGCAGCGCCTTTGGCGTCGCTGCGGTCGTCGGCTTGCTCAAGGGGCCGGATTTGACGATCGCCGCGGAGGATTCCGATCTGGTGCGCCGCTTCAAATATCTCAGCCAGAACGGCAACAGCACGTGTTCGGCCAAGTTCACGGAGTCGATTGCGACCATGCCGGCGATGTCGCGGATCACGGGCTCGTGCTGCAGCCCAATGGAGACAAAGCGCTATGCCGAGCAGGTGAACGGTTTGGCCAGGTACCGCGAGATCGCGATGATCCCGAACGATCCGTACGATATTCCGGCCGGCATCGCACAGAAGATGATGCCCTACTACGATGTGAAACTCTCCGGCGACGAGCAGCAGGCCTATGACTATGCGATGGCCAATTCCAACGAGAAAGGCCCTTGCTGCTGCCAATGCTGGCGCTGGAAAGTGTATGGCGGATTGGCGAAGTTCCTGATCCGCGAGCAAGGTTTCACCGGCAAGCAGGTCGTCGACGTCTGGGATCTCTCGGACGGCTGCGGCGGAGGTATGTGAGACGGAAAGGGCAGGACACTTCCGGTTGGCGGGACAAGGCGACAGGCGGCCGATCGGTTTCCTGGTCGTCTTGACCGAAGTCCCCGGCGAGCTAATTGCCTTCGCAGTCGCCGATGCTTACCGACGAAGGCGGGCCTTCACTGACCGTAAAGGTGATTGCAATGATGAATGGTCCAATGGATACGTGGATGATGGGCGGCATGGCACTCGTCTGGGTCCTGGTGTTCGTCGCCCTCTTGCTCGCGATTGCAGCCTTGGTCAAATACCTGCGAACCTGAAGCCGCGGACGCAGTCAGGTATACGACTATGCGATGACAAATTCCGGGGAGAAGGAGCCAGCTGCTGCCAACTGTGGCGGTGGCATGTAAGGCGACCAGGGCAGCACGACGCCGCGTCACTCGTCAGGCAAAGCCGGGAACCCGCTTGGTCTTGCCGCTCAGTTGCGCGCCCAGTGTCAGTGTCTGCGGGAAATTCCGGACGATCGCCGCCATCAAGGTGGCGCTGCCGGGGCGGAGGGCAATTCCGGCGAGGGCCGCGGCAGCGTAGACCCGTGTCGAAAACAGTCTTTTCCAGGCCGCCTCATAGCGTCTGGCAGCGGCCTCGCGTCCCGCTTGGCCGCTTGGCGCGGATGCGAGTTCGCAAGCCAGCAGCCAGCCGGACTGCAGCGCCATCGAGATACCCTCGGCGATAACAGGATGAGACTCTCCGGCTGCATTGCCGACGCGGAAGATGTCCCCTTCGTAGCACGAGCGAATTCCCGGCCGGATCGGACCCGCGGCAAGCCACGGACCGTCGAGGAGAGCCGGCTCCAGAGCGTCCCTCACGCCCCGGCATGAGTCCATGAGGTGGCGGGAGACCGCATCGGCGGCCGGCACATGGCTCCGGTGTTTCGGGTCATGTTGTTTACGCAACCGCGCCAGCATATCGCGCCGAATGCAGCACGAGATCGACAACCGGCCATGATCGGCCGAGACCATGCCGCCATAGCCGCCGGGGAAGGCCAGCAGCGGCATCAAATCCGGCGCCAGCGACGACCCGGTGAAATGCGCCTTGAAGCCGAGCAGGTCCGACGGCCGGTTGGCCTTTGCGAGCTGGCTGGGCAATGGGCCGGGTTCCCACGAGCCGTGTGCGGCGACAATCACCGGCGCGCGCAACATCGCCGTTTCGTCTCCGGCTTGAATTCGTACCCTTTGCATCTCGCCGTCCCGGTCGATTGCGACGGCGCGGCAGGGCTGGAAGATTTCGACACCCGCCGATCGCGCCGTCTGCAAAAGCAGAGAGTCGAGAATGTCCCGGCCGAGTGCCCGGCCGAAGCCGTCTTTTGCAGGAGGCCCAGCTCCTGCACGTGGCATTGCCGCCTCGACGCAGGTTTCGCCGGAAAACAAACCGACGCGGCGGATTTCGGGGCCGGCATCGGTACGCCAGGCATCGCCGATCTCCAGCTGGTCGAAAAGCGCAAGATTGCTTGCCGAGATGTATTCGCCGCAGACCTTGCGGCGCGGGAACTCGGTCTTTTCCACAATGGCCACGGCCCATCCGCACCGGGCCAGCGTGAGCGCGAGGGATGTGCCCGCCGGGCCGGCGCCGATGACGATCGCGTCATGGGTCGACAATCCGGTCATGGCTCGACTCTGGCGCTGGCGCCGACGAAGATGTGGGAAAACAGGCCGGCGCGCCTTTCCTCGACCGGTTTGCCGTTGGCCGCAAGCCAGAGGCCGGAAAGCTCGCTGCCGCGAAAGCCGGCACGCACGCTTTGCGCCGCGTCGTTTCGTGTGACGTCATTGGCGCCGATTGCCGGCAGAAGACGGGTCGCGGCCAGCGCCAGTTTCGCCCGCAGCGGCTCTGTCGCCAGCAGCAACGGGGCTTTTGGCCTGATCAGCGAAAACAGGCGCACGAGCTGCGCATCGTCGAGATGGTGCAGGAACAGATTGACCGTGACGGCGTCGAACGGCGCGCCCTCGATCTTTCCCGCCCAGTCGAAGACATCGGCGGTGATCCCTTCGGCCTTCCATCCCAACCTGTCGAAATCACCGCGCAATTGCGCAGTGACGAGGTCGACGCGGTCGAGCATTACCAGTTCGACCCCAGGCCAATGCCTGGCCATGCGCCGCGCCACCGCCAGCATGAAGGAGCCATCGCCGGCGCCGATCTCCAGAATGCGGCGTGGCGGCTTTGGCACAAACCTCCTGAGCAACGACGTCATGATCGGCACCTGAAACATCAGCATATTGATGCGCCGAAGGTCGCGGCGCGCGGTCAGCGCTCGTGGATCGTCGGCCGCAAGGCCGTCAAGGATTTCCGGCGCAAGCTGCCGATGCTCCAGGCCGCTCATGACACCGTTCGAAAGAGCATGGTTTCGGCCGTCAGCCCGGGTCCGAACGACATGCCGCAGCCGAGCAGGCCGGCAGGCGCCTTCAGCATCTCTTTCATCACGAACATGACGGTCGCCGACGACATGTTCCCGTATTGGCGCAACACCGCGCGCGATGGTTCCAGCGCGGTGGGCTCCAGTTCCAGAGCCCTTTCGACGGCATCGAGCACCGAACGCCCACCCGGGTGCACGGCCCAAAGGTCGATCGCCTCGGTCGGCCGGCCACCGAGGATGGCGGCCTGGTTGCTCCGCAACGCTTCATGAATCGCTGCCGGCACTTGGCCGGAAAGAACCATTTCGAATCCGTGGTCGCGAATATTCCAGCGCATCAGATCCCGCCGCTCCCTCGCCACCAGGCAGTGAAAGCTATCGAGCTCGATGCCGAGCGGCTCGGAAGTGATGAGCGCAGCCGCACAGCCATCGCCCCAGAGGCAGAACGACAGCAGTTTTTCCAGTTCGGTGGTTTGACGCAGGTGCATCGTGCAGAGCTCGATATTGACCAGCAGGACCTTGGCCTGCGGGTCGGAGCGGACGATGTGACGCGCCAGCTTGAGGCCGTTGATCGCCGCGTAGCAACCCATGAAACCGATCATCGTGCGTTCGACCCCGTCCGGCAGCCCGCAACGCGCAACCAGCTCGAGATCGATGCCCGGCGCCGAAAAACCGGTGCAGGTAGTGACGATAAGATGGGTGATGCGGGAAGCGTCGTCGCCAAGTTGCAATCCGTCGATGCCCTTTTGCGCCAGAACAGGTGCGGCATCGTCGAACATCGCCATTCTCATGGCCGTTCCGGGAAACGCGCCCCGAATGAAGGTCCCGGCCAGGTCGGCGGATGGTCCTTCGGGATCGGACGCCGGCGCAAAGCAGGAATAGCGGTGCTCGATGCCGGCAAGATCGGCCATGCGTTCGAAGATCCTCCGGCGATCGGCCGCGAGCATCGAGGCCGCGAAACGCAGGTAGAATTGATGAACCTCGTGCTCCGGCACCGCTGTCGCGATCCGGTTGATATAGGCCTTGACGGGCATGTTCTATCTCCTCGGCGTCTGCACGGCGTAACGTGCCGCCGGAGGGTCCTTGCTGATCGGTACCTGGTGCCGGGCGCCGAGTTTGAGCGCTGTTCGATAAACGTTTCCGAAAACTGATTTCTTCCCGAAGGTTCAGTATGCGCTGTTGGCAGGCAAACGGTTGGAGCCGGCGGGCGGTTGCGTCGGGCATCCAAAATCGCCACATCATGTTGACCTTCCATCTACTGGAAGGTCTATTTCCTCCGATAAAGGAGATTTCCGATATGAACATCGGCGTCGCATCCGAAAAATCCGGCCTACCGGCCAAGACGATCCGCTACTACGAGGACATCGGGCTCTTGCACCCGGCCCGGACAGACAATGGCTATCGCGATTACTCGACGGCCGATATTCACCGGCTGCGCTTCCTGCAGCGCTCACGAAGCCTGGGGTTTTCGGTCGACGAATGCCGCCAGTTGCTCTCGCTGTACCAAGACAGGGAACGTGACAGCGCTGACGTGAAGGCGATCGCGAAAGCCAAGTTGGTGGAGATCGACAGGAAGATCGCCGAACTGGTCGGATTGCGCGGCTTGCTTCACCATCTGGTCAGTCACTGCCACGGCGACGAGCGGCCGGAGTGCCCGATCATCGACGAGTTGGCGGGACAAGGCGTGGCCCAGTGAGGCTCGCAGCCGCTCTAACAGTGCTGTCGCTTGCCTGCGTCTCTGTCGTGCTCGCTGCCGCCCATTCGAGCCGTGATGCGGTCATCGAGGCTCGCCAGGCCTCGATGAAGGAAATGGCTGCGGCGGCAAAGGCGATCGCCGGGATGTTCGACGGCAAGCGGGCGTATGACGCCGCGGCTTTCCAAGCGGCGGCCGAGGCCATCCGCGCCCGCACCGGCCCTTCCCTCATTGCCGAATTCCCCAGCGCGACATTGGGTGCGCCTTCAGGCGCCAAGCTGGATATCGACCCTGCCCGCGCGGAGTTCGAAGGGCTGGCTCGCCACATCGGGACGCTGGCCAGCGCCCTGGCCTCCGACGCCGAGCGGGTGCCGCCGCGCATTACCGACGACATGAGAATGGGTTCCGGCCCGGCGATGGGCGGTGGCAGCCTGCTTGGCAAGCGACCGGGGACGGCGGAAGCCGATCCCGCCAAATTGCCGGCGGAGCACCTCCTGCATCTCATCTTGCAGGATTGCTCGAGCTGCCACTCGAAGTTCCGGCAAAAGGTCGAGTGATGGCGTCAGCTCCGCAGCTGCTGATCCGCCATGAAATTGCGCCAGCCGCCGAAATGCGAAATCTCTTCTGCATCGGTAAGGCCGGCACTTTCAACGAGGAAGCCTTTCGGCGAAGTTCCGTCGTCGAGCAGAAGCGTCCCGATGCCGAGCGGCGGCGGGATCGCCGCGACGAAGCGACCGAAGGCTTGCGGCGACAGCCGCCAGACTTCGACCTCGATGGCTGTGCCCTTGCCATTGCAGGTGCGCTCGAGCCCCGGTCTCGACACCGACTGGCCGGCGAGTGCGTAAAGCCGGTAGAGCGGCGCCGTTCTCGCAGCCCGGGCGAAAATCGCGCCGAGCTGCTGCAACTGGCCGTTCAGCGCCATCCCCGATAGATGCGCGCCGACCACGGCCAGCTCGATCGTGCCTTCATCCACGTCCACGCGGATATCGCCACGCGGCGGCAGCGGCCAGCCGGTAGCGCCCAGCGCAAGGCCGCTTGCCGCATGGACATCGCGCGCAAGCGACGCCGTCAGATGGTCCTTGCCCGCCGCGGCAAGCAAGGTGACGCTCATCGGCAAACCGTCGCTGCGGGTTCCGGTCGGCACGGCGATGCCGCACATGTCGAGCAGATTGACGAAGTTGGTGTAGGTGCCGAGCCGGCTGTTGGTGACGATAGGGTCAGCCAACACCGCTTCGACTGTGTAATGCGTCGGCGCGGTCGGCACACAGAAAAGATCGACCGAGGCGATAACCGGCGCAAGCTTGGCCTTGTAGGCCTGCAAGGCATAGAGCCCGTTGAAGGCGTCCGCTGCGGAAAGTTTTCGCGCACCGCCGATGATCTGCCGCGTCACCGGATGCATGGCCGCCTCGTTGGCATCCATGAAGTCCCTGATCGCGGTGTAACGCTCGGCCACCCAGGCGCCCTCGTAAAGCAGATTGGCGGTGGCGTAGAAATCGCCGAACGGGATTTCGACCAGCCTGCAGCCCAGCGTCTCCAGCGAGGCAAGAGCGGCCTCGAAGCCCGCCTGCATCGCCTGGTCGCCGAAGAACGTCCGATCGGCCTTGGCCGGCACGCCAACCGTCAGCACCGGTGGGCGCGCGGCAAGCGGTTGGATGCCGAGGTCACGTGAATAGGGATCGGCGTCGTCCTTCGCCGCCGCGACCTCGAACACGCTGTAGGCGTCGTCGACGTTGAGTGCGAAGACGGAGACGCAGTCGAGCGTGCGGCAGGCCGGCACGACGCCGGCGGCCGACAGCGCGCCGACGCTCGGCTTCAGCCCGACGATGTTGTTGAGGCCGGCGGGTATGCGGCCCGAACCGGCGGTGTCGGTGCCGAGCGCGAACGAGACGATGCCACGCGCCGTCGCCACGGCCGAGCCGCATGAGGAGCCGCCCGGCACCAGTATCGGGTCGATCGCATTCCTCGGGATTGGATAGGGCGTGCGCACGCCGACCAGGCCGGTAGCGAACTGGTCGAGATTGGTCTTGCCGACGACCAGCGCGCCGGCGGCCTTGAGCCGCGCGACGACGGTGGCGTCGTTCGCCGGCAAGTAGGCATATTCCGCGCAGGCCGCCGTGGTCGGCATGCCGGCAACATCGATGTTGTCCTTGACCGCGAACGGAACGCCCCACAGTGGCTTTGCCAACGGATCGAACGGGCCGAGCTTTTCCGCCTCGGCAAGCATCTCCGCCCTGCTCGCCAGATGGATGAAGATGCCCGGGTCATCGGCCGCCGCGAGCCGCGCATGGACCGTATCGATCATATCGCCAATACTGAGGCCGGCCTGATAGGCGGCGTGCAGGCTCGCTATGTCGAAGCGGATGTCGCTCATTCGGCCTCGCCCTGAATGACGACCGGCAGGTTCCACTGGATGAGTACGACGCAGCCGTCTTTTGTCCACACCGAATGCTCGGTTCCAACCGGGTTCAGGATCACACTGCCCGCTGCATAATCGCCGTTCTCGTCGCTCTGCGAGCCTTCCAGCACGATGATCGTTTCCAGCCCGGCGTGGCGGTGACGCGGCACGCCGGCGCCCGCCCGGTAGTTGAGAATCGCGACCGACGGTTCCGTCGATCCCCCCTTGAGCAGCCAATGCACCGTGATGCCTTCGCGAAAAGGCTCGAATGGCAGATCACGCCAGCCCCCTTGGATGAGGGCCTGGTATGCAATGTTAGGCATTGGAAATTCCCTCGAGCACCTGGTCCGTTGTCGCCGTCCAGCCGACGATCGCGCCCTGCGCCCTGATCATGGCAAGGGCTGCCGTCTTGAACTCCGGAAAATAGCTCTCCGTCGCATCCTCCGCCAGCAGGCATTCATAGCCGCGGTCGTTGGCCTCGCGCATCGTCGTCTGCACGCAGACCTCCGTCGTCACCCCGGCAAAGACCAGTTGCTGTGCGCCGAGCCGCTTGAGGTCATCGCCGAAGCTGGTGGCATAGAACGCGCCCTTGCCGGGTTTTTCGATGACGATCTCGCCAGGCAATGGTGCAAGTTCATCGAGGATCGCCGTTCCCGGTTCGCCGACGATCAGCACGCGACCCATGGGACCGATATCGCCGATGCGGATCGACGGATTGCCGCGATTGCGCTTGGCCGGCGGCAGATCCGAAAAATCTGCCTTGTGGCACTCCATCGTGTGGATCACCGGCAGGCCAGCGGCGCGAAACCCTTCGAGCAGCCTTTTCACCGTCGGCACGATCGCCGTGATCCGGCTGACGTCGTTGCCGAGGCTGGCGCCGAAGCCGCCGGGCTCGGCGAAATCGCGCTGCATGTCGATGACGACCAGCGCCATCGCCTCAGGCTTGAAGGCAAACGGGAACGGCAGCGCCTCGATCTCCGCCATCAATGATGTCCCGCCATGTGCTCGCCGATCGTCTGCACGCTCGCCTGCGCGATCGGCGTCTCGTAGACCAGCGCGCCATCCGACATGACGAAGATGCGGTCCGAGAGCTCAAGCAGCTCGTCGAGGTCCTCCGACATCAAAAGCACTGCAGCACCGGCATTGCGCGCCTTCATGATGCGGGCGCGTATTTCGGCGACGGCGGAGAAGTCGAGGCCGAAGCAGGGGTTCGACACGATGAGCAAATCGACCTCGCCGGTCAGTTCCCGCGCCAGCACCGCGCGCTGCACATTGCCGCCCGACAATGATGAAATCGGCGAAGCGAGCGAGGCCGTCTTGACCTTGAACTGTTCGACAAGACGGGCCGCGTAGTCCCTGATCGCGCTCATCCTGATCCAGTTGACCGGCTTGCCGGCCTCGTTGAGGTCGAAGGTCCGGAAGGCCATGTTTTCGGCCACCGTCATCCGCGGTGCGCAGGCATTGCGCAATGGCTCCTCCGGAATGAAGCGGACATTGAGCGTGCGCGCCTCGCTGCGGCTGGCACCATAGGGCGAGCCTTTCACCAGAACGTCGCCCGCATTGCGTGCCCGCTGTCCGGCAAGGACTTCGAGAAACTCCTTCTGGCCGTTGCCGGAGATGCCGGCGATGCCGACGATCTCGCCGGACTTCACGTCGAGCTCGCCGATGTCGATGCTTTTCAAGCCGGTGCGGTCAGGCGCCTTCAGCGACTTTACCGTCAGCACCTGCCTGGCGCCGGCCGGCACCGGAGCGCGACTGTCGAGTGCTGCAATCGGTTGGTCGCCGATCATCATCGCCGCCATCTGCTTGTGCGAAAGTTCGGAGACCTTTCCGGTTTCGGTCAGCCTGCCCTTGCGCAACACGGTGATGTCGTCGGCAAAGGCCGTCACCTCGTGGAATTTGTGCGAGATCATCAGCACGGTGAGGTCGCCTGTCCTGGTCATGTCGCGCACCAGGCCAAGCACTTCCTGTGCCTCGCCAGGGGTGAGCACCGAAGTCGGCTCGTCGAGCACCAGGAAACTGCGGCCGAGATAGAGCTGCTTGACGATTTCGAGCTTCTGCTTCTCGCCGGCCGCAAGTTCCGCCACCTTGACGTCGAGCGGCAGCTTGAACGGCATCCGCTGCATGAATTGCGCAAGTGCGGCGCGCTCCTTGCGCCAGTCGATGACGCCCGGCACTTTCTCGCGGGAAATGACCAGGTTTTCCGCACCGGTCAGCGACGGGACGAGGGTAAAATGCTGATAGACCATGCCTAGCCCGAGCGCCGAGGCATCCTTCGGGCTGGCTATCGCGACCTCGCGGGCATCGACCAGCATGTCGCCGGCGGTCGGGCGGTAAAAACCCATCATGCATTTGACCAGCGTCGACTTGCCGGCACCGTTTTCGCCGAGCAGCGCATGGAATGATCCCGCTGGCACCTTGATCGAGACATCGTCCAGCGCGGTGAAGGCGCCGAAGCGCATGGTCATGCCGATAGTCTCGACGCCGACGGCTTTCTTGACGATGGTTCCGCTCAAGATCGCCCCCTCACGGCAGCTGCGCGACGAAGGACGCCGAGCTCGACACCGCGCCGAACACGCCGCCCTGCATCTTGATCATCTTGATCGCGGCGAGATGGTTGCCGTAGTCGGTCGCGCCGCAGCAGTCCTCAAGCATCACGCATTCGAAGCCGCGATCATTGGCCTCGCGCATGGTCGTGTGGACGCAGACATCGGTGGTGATGCCGGTCAGCACGATGTTTTCGATGCCGCGCTGGTGCAGGATCAGCTCCAGATCGGTGGCGCAGAACGAGCCCTTGCCCGGCTTGTCGATGATCGGTTCGCCCGCCGCCGGATAGAGGTCGGGGATGATATCCCAGCCTGGTTCGCCGCGCACCAGGATGCGCCCGCAAGGTCCGGGGTCGCCAATGCCGGCATTGATGCGGCGTGAGCGCCAGCGCTTGTTGGCCGGCAGGTCGGCGAGATCGGGCCGGTGGCCCTCGCGCGTGTGGATGATGGTGTAGCCCTGGGCCCGCATGGCTGCAAGCACCGACTTGATCGGCTCGATCGGCGCCCGCACCAGCGAAAGATCGTAGCCCATATGATCGACATAGCCGCCCGGCCCGCAGAAATCGGTCTGCATATCGATGATGATCAGAGCCGTATTGTCCGACCGCAGCTCGCCATTGTAGGGCCATGGATAAGGGTCGGCGTCGATGTAGCGCTGGGTGATCTCGGCTCTGGCGTTCATCGGGAAAACTCCAGTCATTTGGTGATCGACAACTCGCCCGGCGCGCCGGCAAGCGAGCGGCTCGGCGACGAGGTGGCGATCATGATGATGAGCGTGAGGATGTAAGGTGCGGCGTAGAAGAGATAGTAGCCCTGCGTTACCCCGACCGATTGCAACGCCGGGCCTAGCGCCCCGGCGCCGCCGAACAACAGTGCCGCGGCAAAGCAGCCGAGCGGGTTCCAGCGTGCGAAGATGACCAGCGCCACCGCCATCAGCCCCTGCCCCGACGAGATGCGTTCGGTCCAGCTGCCGGGGTAATAGAGCGACAGATAGGCGCCGCCGATGCCGGCGAGCGCGCCGCCGACGCCTGTCGCAAGCAGGCGCACGGTGTTGGGATTGAGGCCCATGGCGCGCGCCGCATCGGAGCTGTCGCCGACGACGCGTACGATCAGGCCGGCGCGGGTGTTACGGAAGGCCCACCACAGGAACAGCGCAAGTGCGGCCCCGATCAGGAACAGCACGTTGACGTTGAGCGCCGCCTGCACCTGCGGAATATTCGACCAGCCACCGAAGGCGATGGCCGGCAGGTCTGGCGCCGAGGGCTGGATGAACGGCTTGCCGAAGAAGAAGGCGAGACCCGAGCCGAACAGCATCAGCGCGATGCCGATGGCGATGTCGTTAACCCCGCGGAATTTGCAGATCCAGCCATGGAACAGCCCGAAGCAAAGACCGGCACCGGCGGCAGCCAGCACGCCGAGCCATGGCGAGCCGGTCACCACTGCTACCGCATAGGCGGTCATTGCGCCGAAGACCAGCGTGCCTTCGAGGCCGAGATTGATGCGGCCGGAGCGCTCGGTGATGGCTTCGCCGAGCGACACGAAGATGAACGGCGTCGAGACGCGGATGGCGCCGCCGAGAATGGCGAGCGGCACGCCCCACAGGCCGATCTCGGTCGCGTCCATCAGGAGCCCCTCTTCCACAGATCGGGATTGAAAACCTTGAAGCGGCCGTAAAAGGTTTCGCTGAACAGGATGACCACGAAGAGCATGCCTTGCAGCACCAGCACGGTGGCGTCGGGCAGGTCCATGCGGCGCTGGATCAGCCCGCCGGAAGCGCCGATGCCGCCGAGCAGGAAAGCGACCGGGATGATGGCGAGCGGATTGTGGCGGGCGAGGAAGGCGACGAGGATGCCGGTATAGCCGTAGCCGGCGGCGAGCGAGGCGTTGGCGCTGCCTTGCACGGCGCCGACTTCCAGCATGCCGGCCAGCCCGGCAAAGCCGCCGGCGAGCCCGGTAAAGCCGACGATCAGCGGGCCGACGGCAAGCCCTTGCACCTGGGCCGCCCTGACATTGCCGCCGGCAATGCGGGCGGCAAACCCCCAGCGCGTCTTTTCGATCAACAGCCAGGACAGGACGCAGGCGACGATGCCGACGACAAGGCCCCAGTGCACGTCCATGCCTGGAATGTTGCCGATGCGGTAGGCATCCGCCAGCGGCTCGGTCGAGGGTTTGTTGAGCGAGGCCGGATCGCGCAGCGGCCCTTCGACCAGATGGTTCATCAGCGCGATGGCGATATAGGCCATCAGCAGGCTGGATATGGTTTCGTTGACGGCGCGGTAGTGGCGGAGTGCGCCGACGGCACCTATCCAGATGCCGCCAGCGACCATGCCCGCCACGCCCATCAGCAGGATGACCACAAAAGCCGGCGCGCCATTCGCCGCGACGCCGATGGCGGCGGCGGCAACGCCGCCCAGCACAATCGCGCCTTCGCCGCCGATGACGACGAGGCCGAGCCGAGCCGGCAGCGCCACGCAGAGCGCTGCCAGCAGAAGCGGTGCTGCCCGCGACAGCGAGTTCTGGATCGAGAACCACGAGCCGAAGCCGCCGCGCCACATCGTCTCGTAGAGCTGGACCGGCGACTTGCCGACCAGCGCGATGAATAGGCTGAACAGCACCATGCCGACGATCAGCGCCGCGAGCGGGATGACGAAGGCTTCGGCGCGCCGTGCCACCCATTCGAGTGCCGCCCGATAATTCCTGGCGCCAAACAGCGCCGGTGCGCCCGCAGTGCTGACCGTGTCTGCCATGGCCCGTCTCCGATCCGGTTCAGGCGGTCGAACCGACGACGCCCTCGACGAGGTAGTCCATGCTTTCGAGCTCGAGCGCGGTCTCGACGAAGGCCTGGCCCTCGGTCGCGACGACGACGCCCTTGTTGCTCTTCAGCGGACCCTTGATGACGGAAAATCCGCCTTTCATCATTTCGGCCAGCGTGCCGTCGAACTGCTTGCGGGCGGCATCGCCGACGGCGGGGCCGAGCGGGCTCATTTTGACGAAGCCGTCTGCCAGGCCACCGCGTGTGAAATTGGGCAGCGGCGTGCCGGCCACCAGATCGTCGACGAACATCTTGTAGACCTTGGCCCAGTTCCATTCCGCGCCGGTCAGGTATTTCTCCGGCGCCAGCGGGCTCTGGTTGGCATGATAGCCGCAGACGAAGGCGCCACGTCCGGCCGCCGTCTCGACCACCACCTTGGGGCTGTCGACATGACAGGTGATGACGTCGGCGCCCTGGTCGACCAGCGCATTGGTGGCCTCCGCCTCCTTGACCGCCAGCGACCACTCGCCGGTGAAGATCACCTGGCAGGTGATGGTCGGGTCGACCGAGCGCGCGCCGAGCAGGAAGGAATTGATGTTGAGCAGCACCTGCGGGATCGGCTTTGCCGCGACGAAGCCGAGCTTCTTGGTTTTGCTGGTGTGGCCGGCGACGACGCCGTTCAGATACTGGCCCATGCCGATATAGCCGAAATAGGAACCGGCATTCATCGGATGCTTGTCCTTGTTCCACATGCCGCCGCAATGGCGGAACTGCACGTCGGGGAATTTCGCGCACATGGCCAGCATATGCGGATCGAAATAGCCGAACGAGGTCGGGAAGATCAGCGACGCACCGTCGAGATTGATCATCGATTCCATCGTCTTCTGCACGTCGACCGTCTCCGGCACGTTCTCCTCTTCGACGACGGAAATGCCTTCGATCCCCTTCAGCGTGGCGGCGCCTTCGGCATGCGCCTGGTTGTAGCCGTAATCGTCCTTTGGCCCGACATAGATGAAGCCGACGGTTGCGGTCGCGGCGAAGGCCCTGCTGATCGGAAACGATGCGGACGCAAGACCGAGCGCCGCTCCGGCGGCGGAAGTCTTGAGCAGGTCGCGGCGGCTAAGCATGAATCGCTCGGTCATGTGAATGCTCCCTCTATGGGGCCTTTGGGGCCGGTTAACACCTCAATGAAAGAAGTGTATGCAATCAGCGTGCCAGTTTCAGAAATGGGATTTATTCAGCAATATCAACGAGTGTGCCGATGTGGCCTGCACAAAGCCGGAGCAATTGCATACACTTTTTGCCTCTAAAACGGCCAATTTGACATGAAGGCTAAAACATAGGCATACAGAGCTGCGCAGGAATCGAAGCCGGTGCGTGGCTTATGGCTGCGCGAAGAGACTGGACGGAGGAGACGTGTCGGCAAAGCGCAATTTGATCAGGTCGGGCACGACCGTCGATCAGATGGTGAGGGCGATCAGCGACCGGATCGTCACCGGTTTCCTGCGTCCCGGCGAAAAACTCGACGAAGCCTCGCTCGCCGCCCGCTTCGACGTCTCACGTACGCCGATCCGGGAAGCGCTCAGCCGGCTCAGTGCCATGGGACTGGTCGAAAGGCGGCCCAACCGCGGCGCCACCGTCGCGGTGATGACGCAGGAGCACCTCGCCTCGATGTTCGAGAGCATGGCCGAGCTCGAAGCGATCTGCGCGCGGTTCTCGGCCGAGCGCATGACCGCCGGCGAGCGCCGCACGCTGGAGGCTGAGCATCAAGCCTCCGCGCGCTTTGTGCAGCTCGGGGCCGAAGAAGAGTATGAGCTTTTCAACACCGGGTTCCACACCCGGCTCTATCGCGGCGCCCACAGCAAGCACATTTATGAACTGACCGTCATGACCCGCAGCCGTCTGGCGCCGTTCCGGCGCGCGCAATTCATGCTGCCCGGCCGGCTGGCCCAGTCGTGGCAAGAGCATGACGCCATCGTTACCGCAATCATGCGCGGCGACAGTACGGCCGCCGGAACAGCCGCCAAGGACCATGTCTCGATCGTCAGCGAGGCGAGCGCCGTCTTTGCCATCGGCGACCGCCCTAAAGGCAAGGCCGAGCCGTTTCCGACATCGGCCTCCTAGCCTCAATCGACCAGCACGGCCACCACGGCAGCACAGTCGCCGGCCTTGACCAATCCGGGGAAATGCCGCGCCGCCAACAGACCGGACATCTTGGCCCGGATCTCCTGCGGAGCGCCGCCGGTGCGGCCGATCGAATGGATGCGCGCCAGCACCTGGTTTTCTGCCACCGGCTCGCCGAGATCGATCATGGTTTCGATCATCCCGTCGTCCTCGGCGAACGAGAAGCAATCTCCCGATGGCATGTCGAGCCAGCGGGTCGGCTGCATCTCGACCGCGCCGGCGACGATGCCGGCATGGCGCAGCACATTGAGCACGCCGCGACGCGCGATCCGCACCGTTTCCGCGCGCGAAGTTCCGCCGCCGCCGAGCTCGGTGGTGATGAACAGCTTGCCCATCTCTTCGGCGGCAGTGTCGAACATGCCGACCGCGTCGATCTCCAGCATCTTCATCGACCAGGGTGCCGAGAAAGCTTCAACCGCAGCGAACCCCTTCTCTTCCAGCACCTTGTCGGGCCGGATATGGGCGGCGCAGAACGGCACGAAGTCGAGCGTCTTGCCGCCGGAATGGAAATCGAGCGCGATGTCGGTGCGCGGCAGAAGTTCGCGCTGGAAATAATCGGCGATCTTCTCGGTCACCGTACCGTCGGGCCGGCCGGGAAAGCTGCGGTTGAGATTGCCCTTGTCGATCGGCGAGGTGCGCGTGCCGGCGCGGAACGCCGGATAATTCATCGCCGGCACGATGATGACCGTGCCGCTGACCTGCCTCGGATCGAGCGTGCGGGCGAGATCGTAAAGCGCCAGCGGCCCCTCATATTCGTCGCCATGATTACCGCCGGTGAGCAATGCACTCGGCCCGTTGCCGTTGCGGATGACGCAGATCGGGATCATCACCGATCCCCAGGCGGAATCGTCACGGCTGTAAGGCAGGCGCAAGAAACCGTGCTGCACGCCGTCGCGCTCGAAATCGACGCTCGGCGTGATCGGTGATGGGCGAAGGCTGGACATCGGGCTCAATTCTTCACCACCAGCTTGCGCGGCACATTGGCCAGGCACGCGACCCCGGTTTCGGTAATCAGGATGGATTCGGTGATTTCCAAGCCCATCGTCTCCAGCCACAGGCCGGTCATGAAATGGAAGGTCATGCCGGGCTTGAGCTCGGTGCGGTCGCCTGGGCGCAGGCTCATCGTGCGTTCGCCCCAGTCCGGCGGATAGGAAAGCCCGATCGGATAGCCGGTGCGGTTGTCCTTAACGATGCCGTATTTCTTCAGAACCGCGAAGAAGGCGTTGGCGATGTCCTCGCAGGTGTTGCCGGGCTTGGCGGCGGCAAGCCCGGCCTCCATGCCTTCCAGCGTCGCCTTTTCGGCATCGAGGAATTCCTGCGTCGGTTTGCCGAGGAAAACGGTGCGCGACAGCGGACAATGGTAGCGGTTGTAGCAGCCGGCGATCTCGAAGAAAGTGCCCTCGCCCGATTTCATCGGCCTGTCGTCCCAAGTTAGATGCGGTGCCGATGCGTCGGCGCCTGACGGCAGCAGCGGCACGATCGCCGGATAGTCGCCGCCAATGCCGTCGACGCCGCGCGTGCCGGCATCATAGATCTCGGCGACCAGGTCGCATTTGCGCATGCCGACTTCGATCTTGTCGACGATGCGCTGGTGCATCGCTTCGACGATGCGGGCGGCTTTGCGCATGTAGTCGATTTCGGTCGGGCTCTTCACCGCGCGCTGCCAGTTGACCAGTGCCGTGGCATCGACGAAGCGGGCATTGGGCAAGTGCTTCTGCAGCGATGCGAGGGCAGCGGCAGAGAACCAGTAATTGTCCATCTCGACACCGATGCTGAGCTTGCCCCAGCCACGATCGGCGAGCACGCTGGACAGAAAATCCATCGGATGGCGCTCGGTCGACTGCACATAGTTGTCGGCATAGCCGACGATGTTATCGTGCGCGAGATAGGCGGTGCGCTTGGCGCCGTTGGCGTCCTGGCCGCGCCCGTACCACACCGGCTCGCCCGACGGTGGCACTACGACCGCCTGGTGTACGTAGAACGACCAGCCGTCATAGCCGGTCAGCCAGGCCATGTTGGACGGATCGCTGACAACAAGCAGATCGACGCCCTTGGCCTCCATCGCCTTCCGCGTCTTGGCGAGGCGCTCCGCATATTCGCCGCGCGAGAATTTCAAATTAGGCTGCATTGTTCTTGGTCCTCGTTTGTTGGGCCTTGCGGCCGGTATCAGCTTTCGAAAATCGTACCGGTCTTGGCTGCACGCGCACGGTCGCGGGCGAGCGTGGCGATCGCCGTGTCCTGCACGCCGGTGCCGGTCAGATCGGCAATGGTGATGTCGCTGTCCGAACGCCGGCCATGCCTTTCGCCGGCGATGATGTGGCCAAGCTCGGTGATCTCGGCATCGGCCGCCATCACGCCCGCCGCGATGGCATGGTGCAGTTCGCCCAGGCGCCGCGTCTGTTTCGCACTGTCGGCGACGTAGAGGTCGGCCATGCGCAGGATCGCCGGCGCAATCTCGTTCTTGTGCTGCGCGTCCGAGCCCATCGCGGTGATGTGCTGGCCGGCGGAGACGAGGCCGGCCTTGATCAGCGGCTCGGTCGACGGCGTCGTGGTGACGATGATGTCGGCATCGGCCGCAGCCTTTGCCGCGTCCGGCTCGGCGTGAACGGCGATGCCCAGTCTTTCGGACAATGCGTCCGCCGCCGCTTCGGCCTTGGCGGCATCCCTTGCCCAGATGCGGGCCTCGGTAATCGGCCGCACCAGCATCAGCGCCTCGAGCTGCAGTCCGGCCTGAGCACCGGCGCCGAAGATTGCGGCAACGGAGGAGTCCGGACGCGACAGATGTTTGGCGGCGACCGCGCCGGCCGCCGCCGTGCGGATGTCGGTGAGATAGCCATTGTCGAGCAGCAGCGCCTCGACCAGCCCGGTCTTCGCCGACAGCAGCACCATCATGCCGTTGACGCTAGGCAGGCCGAGCTTCGGATTATCGAAAAAGCCGGGGCTGATCTTGATCGCAAAACCGTCGATGCCCGGCACATAGGCGGTCTTGACATCGACCTCGCCGCGATGCTCGGGAATGTCGAGCCGCAGGATCGGCGGCATCGCCACCGGCAAGGTGGCGAGCGCGCGAAACGCGTTCTCGACACAGGCGACGGCATCGAGATCGAGCTTCACGATCTTGCGCAATTCAGCTTCGGTGAGGATCGTCATCCGGCTCATGCTGCGCTCTCCGCAATTGCTTCGCCGCAAATGATCTTGCGGTGCAGTGTCATGTCGATGTTGCGGCCGGACAGCACGAGCACCGTCGGGCCGTTCGCCCCGACCTTGCCGGCAAGCACAGCCGCAATGCCGACCGCGCCGGCGCCTTCGACGATCTCGCGCTCCTGCTCATAAGCATGGCGGATGCCGGCGGCGATCTCGTCCTCGCTGAGCAGGATCACATCATCGAGCAGATCACGGCACATGGCGAAGGTCAGCCGGTTGTCGAGCCCAATGCCGCCGCCGAGCGAGTCGGCCAGCGTCGGCAGTTCCTCGACCGACACCGGATGCCCGGCGTCGAGGCTTGCCTTCATCGCCGCACCGCGCGCCATCGAAACGCCGATGACCCTCGTTGCCGGGCTGACGCCCTTGACGGCAGCGGCAACGCCAGCCGCCAGCCCACCGCCGGAAAGCGGCACCAACACCAGCGCGGCGTCCGCAACTTGTTCCATGATCTCCAGCCCAAGTGTTCCTTGCCCGGCAACGACCGCAGGATGATCGAAAGGCGGCAGCATGATCAGCCCCTCTTCCGCGACCAGCCGTTCGACCTCCCGCTGCGCATCGTCCTGGCTGTTGCCGACGATGCGGATCTCGGCGCCGAGCCGACGGATTTCCTCGAGCTTGTTCTCAGGCACCAGCCGCGACATGCAGATCGTCGCGTGGATGCCTTGCAGTCGAGCGGCATAGGCAAGCGCCCGGCCATGGTTGCCGGTCGAGGCCGCGACGACGCCGCGCGCGCTCTCCTCTTCTGTCAACGAGGCGATAGCGTTCGAGGCACCGCGCAACTTGAAGGCGCCGGTGGTCTGCCGATGTTCGAGCTTGAGATAAACAGGAGCGTCCAAGTGTTGGGAAAGACTCGGGGAAGTGACGGTCGGCGTGCGCTCGACCTTGCCTGCGATGCGCTCGCGTGCGGCGCGGATGTCGGAGAGGCTTATCCTGGACGTGGTCATGGCTCTGCAATCAGTTCAACGGCAGCGTCATCAGGCGGCCGAATTCGGGGCGTGGCTCGTCGTCGCCGCAAAGCCGCAGGCAATTCCAGGCTGTCGCCTGGTTGCTGGTGACGACGGGACGGCCGATGGCTTCTTCCATACCGACAACTGCCAGCGCCGACCGCAGCGCCGTGCAGGACACGAACAGCGCGTCGGCCTGCGGGGCCGTCGCCTCGCGGGCCAGATCGACCAAGGATTTCGGCGCAATCCGCGCCATCTCGCGGTCATCCTCGAAGCCGAGGCAAGTGAAGCTGGCGATCTCGAAACCGTGTGCCGCGAAATAGGCCGCCATTGGCCGGCTCGTCTCGACCGTATAGGGGGTGAGGATGCTGATTGTCCTGGCGCCCAGCGCCTTCAGGCCGCGCACTCCGGCCATCGGCGGCGTCACCACCGGCGCGCCGGGTTTCGCGGCCTTCAGCGCCGCCTCGATTTCGGCATCGCCGATCACGACGGAGGCCGAGGTGCAGGAATAGCAGATCGCATCGAGCGGTTCGTCAGGAAGGATCAGGGCCGCGCCCGCCGTCAGTGACGGCTGCATCTTGCGCAAATTCTCCGGCGTCGTCGGGTTGGCGTAGGGAATACGCGCGACATAGACGCCGATACGATCGCTTGCCACCATGCGGTGAAAATCCGGTTCGCTCGTATGGTCGGTGGCAAGGATAATCAGGCCGACCCGCTTTTCCAGCGGACGTGCATCGAGCGCTGGACGGGCCGAGCGCAGGCGGATATCGGGTGCAGCGCTCATCGTTCGATCCGCCCATAACGGTGTTCCAGCCAGCGCAGCAGCACCACCGAGAACAGGCTGATGGCGAGGAAGAAGGCGCCGACCAAGGTGATCGGTTCGATATACCGATAATAGGTATTGGCGACGCTCTTGGCCTGGTTCATCAGTTCCAGCACGGTGATCGCCGACAGCAGCGGCGTCTCTTTGAACATGGCGATGAAATAATTGGCAAGCGCCGGGATCATCGGCGGGATCGCCTGCGGCATGATGATGTGCGTCCAGGTCTGCGTGGCGTTCAGATTGCAGGCCTTGGCCGCTTCCCATTGGCCGCGCGGCACATTATCGATGCCGGCGCGGTAGACCTCGGCTGTGTAGGTGCCGTAATGCAGCCCGAGACCGATGACGCCCGCCACCAGCGGCGGCAACAGGACGCCGAAATCCGGCAGCACGTAGAAGATGAAATAGAGCTGCACCAATAGCGGCGTGCCGCGGATGAACTCGGCAAGGAAGCCGATCGTGCGCGACAGAGCCCTGTTCGGCGAACGGCGCGCCAACGCGATGCCCAGCCCAACGATGGCCGCCAGCACCGAGCCGAGCAGCGTCGCCAGGATGGTGATCTTCACCCCCTGGATCAGCGTCGGCAGGATCTGCCGGACAAAATCCCAATCCCATTCCATTACAGAGCCCGATCCATCAGACGCGCACCCCGTCGAGGCCGCGCGCCATGCGGCGTTCCAGCGACCGCACGCCCCATGAGATGAGTAGCGCCAGCACGAAATAGATGACGAGAATGGTGCTGAACGGCACCAGCGTGTTGCCGGTCTGCGAGCGCACCACCTGCGCCTGGAAGGTCAGGTCGGCAAGCGAGATCAGCGAGACGACGGCGGTGGCCTTGAGCAATTCAATGGCGTTGTTGCCGAAGGTCGGCAGCATCACCAGCAGTGCCTGTGGCAGGATGATATGGCGCATGGCTTGCCAGCGGCCGAGATTGAGCGCGGTGCAGGCCTCGTATTGTTCGCGGCCGATCGACTTGATGGCGCCGCGCACCACTTCCGCCGCATAGGCCCCGACATTCAGGCCCAGCGCCAGCACGCCGGCCTGCAGCGGCGTCAGCGAGATGCCGGCGAAAGGCAGCACGAAATAGGCCCAGAACAGCTGCACGAAGATCGAGGTGCCGCGGAAGAACTCGATATAGGCGGTGGCCAGCGCGCGTAGCACAAAAAACCGCGACAGCCGCCCCAGCCCGGCAAGAAAGGCCATGATCAAGGCCAGCACCGACCCCATCAGCGTCAGCTCGATGGTGACAAGCGCTCCTTGCAAAATCAGGCCGAAATAGCCGGACCATTGGGTCATTGGTCGAAAGGGCTCCGCATTGAATATTTGGCGAGGCGATCACTTCAGCGTCCTTCTCCCCGTTCACGGGGAGAAGATGCCGGCAGGCAGATGAGGGGCAGAGCCAATCTGTCAAAAGCTGGGCGTCGCCCCTCATCCGGCCCTTCGGGCCACCTTCTCCCCGTCAACGGGGAGAAGGAAGAACGCGCCTACTTCGCCGAGCAGAGCTTGTCGCGGCTCGTCGACATCGCCGCCGCCGCCGAGAAGCCGTAGGGTTCGATGATCTTGGCGAACTCGCCGGACTTCTTCAGTTTCGCCAGCTCGACATCATAGGCATCACGTAGCGCTTCGTCGCCCTTTTTGAAGGCCGCGCCATCGCAATAGACCGGCGCACCGACCACCGGCGCGATGACTTCGAGGTTCGGATCATTGGCTTTCTTGACCAGGTCGTTGATCGACAGCACTGGCAGTGAATAGGCATCGATGCGGCCGTCCTGCAGCATCTTCAGGCCGCTCTGGCCGTCCGGCACGACGATGACGCGCTCGCGCGGCACACCTGCGGTGAGCGCCAGCTTTTCCTCTGTGCCGCCACCGGGTGCGCCGATCGTCGCGCTGGTGTCCTTGGCGACGTCCTCGTAGCTCTTGAAGCCCTTCGGGTTGCCCTTCTTCACCAGCATCGCCTCGGCGTCGCACAGCACCGGTTCCGAATAGGCGACCGCAGCACAACGTTCCGGCTTCATGAACAGGCCGGCGGTGACGACGTCGAAACGGCCGGCCTGCAAGCCGGGGATCATGGCACCATATTCCGAGATAGAGGCGACGATGTCGTTGACGCCAAGGCGTTTGAAGATTTCACGGGCAACGTCAGGCGCCGCACCCGAGACCTTGCCGTCGGCGGCGACCGCCGTATAGGGCGGCTCGTTGGCGATGGCGACGCGGGCAAAGCCTTGCGCCTTGAGCTCTTCGAGCTTGCTGTCATCGGCCGAGCCGGTCGTCGAGGCGGCCAGCACCGCCGTCAGCGCAATACCGGCGACGCCGGCCAAAATGGCAAATTTCTTCATTGTTCCCAACTCCTTGTTTGTCTGTCTTCTTGGCTTGCTTGAGGCGTCGCCGCCTCGCATGGCAGTCAGACCCGATGTCCGGCCGCAATGATCTTCTTCAGGAAACCTTGCGTACGCTCCTGTTTGGGATGGCGGAAAATCTCGTCGGGCTTGCCTTCCTCGACTATTCTGCCGCGATCGAAGAACAGCACCCGGTCGGCGAAGTCATGGGCGAAACCCATCTCGTGGGTGACCAGCAGCATGGTCATGTCGGTCTCGGCGGCGAGCTTGCGCATGACGTTGAGCACCTCGTCGACGAGTTCCGGGTCGAGCGCCGAGGTGACCTCGTCGAACAGCATGATCTTCGGCGACAGCGCCAGCGCCCGGGCAATCGCGACGCGCTGCTTCTGTCCGCCGGAAAGCTGCGCCGGCATCGCTTTGGCCTTGTCGACCATGCCGACCATGTCGAGCAGCTCCATCGCCCGCTTTTCGGCGGCGGCCCGCGGCATGCCTTTGGTCAGCATCGGTGCCAGCGTCACATTGTCGATGACGCATTTGTGCGGAAACAGATTGAACAGTTGGAAGACCATGCCGATCTTCTGGCGCATCCTTGCCAAATGCCGTTCATCCGCCGTCAGCAGCCGGCCGTTACGCTCCATGTGGTACAGCTGCTCGCCGTCGACCTGAATATGGCCGCTGTCGATACGCTCTAGCGTCATCAGTATGCGCAGGATCGTCGTTTTTCCCGAACCCGACGGGCCGATCAGCGCCAGCTTCTCGCCGGGCATGACCTGCATCGAGAGGCCATCCAGCACCTTGAAGGTGCCGAAGCTTTTCGAAATGCCGTCGATCTTGATGATGGGCGCCGACAATGAATTTCCCGTGATGGAGAAGCTGTGCCTTTAACGATGCGGATCGCGGCAAATCATGTCAATCAAGAAAATAATATCATGACAATATTTCGGACTCCGCACAATTCCCCGCCAATTGTTGCCTAGATCGCAAGCAGGAGATGCTCGGGATCGCCGAGCAGAAGTTTGGTGACAACGCCGAGACCGGCACGCAGTTCCCCCTCCGTGGTCGAGCCCAGCGAAATCCGCACGGCTGGATGCCAAGGCATCTGCGAAATGCGAAACGACGTGCCGGGCGCGATCGCCACGCCCTGCAGGCGGGCCTGGGAAACAAAGCCTTCCTCGCCGCGATCATCGGGCAGTTGCAGCCAGACATGCAGCCCGTCGCGATGAGCCCGATAGTCCACTCCGGCGAGCGCCTCGGCGGCGATGTCCAGACGCCGCCGCAAAGCCATCCGCTGCCATCGAACGAGTTCCATCGCGGTGCCGTCGGTCACCCATTTGGTGGCGATCTCGGCCACCAGCGGCGTCGCCATCCAGTTCGAGACGAGGTGGCGGTTGGCAACCGCGGCGACATAACGATCGGGTGCCGCGAGATAGCCGATGCGCAGGCCCGGCACCACGATCTTGGTGAAGGAGGTGACGTAGAGCGTGCGCTCGGGTGCAAACGCCGCGACCGGCGGCGGCCGGTCCTCGACCAGCGGGCCGAGGACGTCGTTTTCGATAATGGCGATGTCATGCCTGCGCGCAACGGCGGCAATCTGTTCGCGCCGGGCGGCGTCCATCAGCGTCGCCGTAGGGTTGATCACCGAGGGCTGCACGAACACCGCGCGGATGTCCGACAGCCGGCAGGCCTCGTCCAGCGCTTCCGGGATCAGCCCATTGTCGTCGATCGGCAAACCCTCGAGGTTGAAACCGAGATAACGCGCCAGCGGGATCAGTGTGTGATGGCCGATCGCCTCGGTGGCGACGGTCGAACCGGGCGGCGCCACGCTCATCAGCGCCACTGTCATCCCTGCGGTGGCGCCGTTGGTCAGGCTGATGTTCTGCGGCGACGCGTCGAGGCCGCAGAAGCGTAGCCACTCGACACCCACCGCGCGGTGGCGCGGGAACACCATGTTCGGCCTGAACGACAGCGCCGAGCTCGACGGCAGGTTTTCGGCGAGCCAGCCCAGCGCCTGCTTCAGCCGCTCCAGATGCATCGGTTCGCAGACCGGCTTCAGGATAGAGAGGTCGATGACCTCACCCAGCCGCTCCGGCAAATAGGGCGGCTCCGGCTCGCGGCGCTGCGTCTGCACGAAGCTGCCGCGGCCGACCTCGCCGGACACCAGCCCGCGGCGGATCAGCTCCTCATAGGCGCGGCTGACCGTCTGCACGGAAAGTTGGAGATCGTCGGCCAACTGCCGGTGTGTCGGCAACCGAGCGCCATTGGCCAGGCGCCCGTCATGGATGGCCCGCGCGAACTGGTCGGCGAGCGATTGGTAGGCCGGCCGCCGGATAAGAGCGGGATCTGGTCGCCATAATGTCATGACTTATTAGAGATCGAAATCAGTGCAATTGACAATCGAAATAATGCGCCATCATGGTGTCCGGCACTGGAAGTGGACGATCATGGCTGCAGCGAAACTCGATCCGATCGACCTGAAAATCCTCGACGCCATCCAGCGCGACGGGCGCATCACCAAGCTGGCGCTGGCCGAGAAGGTCGGCCTGTCGCCGACGCCGTGCTGGATGCGCCTGCGCAAGCTGGAAAAGGCCGGCATCGTCTCCGGCTATCACGCCAGGATCGCCATGCGTGCCATCGCGCCGGTCGCCACCGTGCTGATGGAGGTGACGCTGGCCAGCCACCGCCAGGCCGATTTCGACCGTTTCGAGCGCGTCATCCGCGACATCCCCGAGATCGTCGCCTGCTGGTCTGTCGGTGGCGGCGTCGATTACCTGCTGAAGGTGATGGCCCGCGACATCGACGCCTATCAGCGGCTGATTGACACTCTGCTCGAACGCGAGATCGGCATAGACCGCTATTTCACCTACATCGTCACCAAGACGGTGAAGGAGGAGAGTGTGCTGCCAGTGGCCGATCTGCTGCCCGCATCTTCCTGATACAGGAGAGATCGTCTGCCCGGGCGATGCAATAGAGACAATCTCTCTACGTGCAGGCACCGAAACAGCCTCTCTGTTTGCGCGGCAGAGATAGTCTTGCGGCGTCACCCGAACCGGGAGCCCGATGATGTCCGCACATTTTGCCCGCTCGCAGCGCCATGAAGCGCTTGATCGCCTCGCCGACCGACGGCTGCTGCGTGAACTCGCCTATGTCGATGGCCACTGGACGGCAAGCGAGACCGCGGAGAGTTTCGAGGTGACCGATCCGGCCACCGGATCCACCGTCGCTTTCGTTGCCGCGCTCGATGCCCGGCAGACGACGTCGGCGATCGATGCGGCATCGCGCGCCTTTCCCGCCTGGCGCGCATTGCTGCCGCAGGAACGTTCGAAAATCTTGCGCAAATGGTTCGATCTGATCATCGCCGCCAAAAATGACCTGGCGCTGCTGATGACGCTAGAACAAGGCAAGCCGCTGAAGGAATCGCTCGGCGAGATAGACTACGCCGCCTCTTTTGTCGAATGGTATGCCGAGGAGACCAAACGCCTCAACGCCGAAAGCGTCACCAGTCATCTGCCGGGCGCGGAGATGATGGTGCGGCGCGAGCCGCTCGGCGTCGTCGGCGTGGTCACGCCGTGGAATTTTCCAGCGGCCATGCTGACCCGCAAGGCGGCTGCCGCTCTTGCCGCCGGCTGTACCATCGCCGCGCACCCTTCCTCGGAAACGCCGCTGTCCGCACTGGCGCTGGCCGAGCTTGGCGAACGTGCCGGCCTGCCGGCTGGCGTGTTCAACGTCCTCACCGGCAAGGCTTCGACCATCGTTGGGCGGATGTGCGAAGACCCGCGCGTTCGCGCCATGAGCTTCACCGGCTCGACCGAGGTCGGCAGGTTGATCGCCGCGCAGAGTGCGCCGACGATGAAGCGTCTGGTGATGGAGCTCGGCGGTCATGCGCCGCTGATCGTCTTCGCCGACGCCGATTTCGACAAGGCTGTGGCCATCGCGGTCGACGCCAAATTCGCCACCTCCGGCCAGGACTGCCTCGCCGCCAACCGCATCTATGTCCAGCGTCCGCTATACGATCGGTTCTGCGCTGCTTTCGCCAAACGCGTCCAGGCATTGCGGGCCGGCAATGGCCTGGCTGACGACACCGAAATCGGACCCTTGATGCATGAACGCGCCGCCAAGAAGGTCGAGGAGCAGGTGGCCGATGCGCTCGCCAAAGGCGCGCGCTGCCTGACCGGCGGCAAGCGCCATCCGGCCGGGCCGCTGTTTTACCAGCCGACCGTGCTTGCCGACGTTGGAGACGACGCTTTGATCATGCGCGAGGAGACCTTCGGTCCGGTTGCGGCAGTGACGCCTTTCGACAGCGAGGACGAGGTCATCGCCCGCGCCAACGCCACCGAATACGGCCTGGTTGCCTATGTCGTGACTGAGAATGGCGGCAGGCAATTGCGCATGGGTCGCGCGCTCGACTATGGCATGGTCGCCATCAACCGCGTCAAGATCACCGGCGCGCCGATCCCCTTCGGCGGCGTCAAGCAGTCCGGCATCGGCCGCGAGGGCTCGCGTCACGGGCTCGAAGCCTTTACCGATCTCAAATATCTCTGCCTCGACGTTGCGTGAGCCGCGCCCGACACATTTTTCTCAGGAGTAAAAAAATGCTCGACCAGTCAAACGAACTCGCCGCCTGGGATCGCGATCACTTCTTCCATCCCTCGACCCATATGGGCACCCATGCGCGTGGCGAGAGCCCGACGCGTGTGATTGCCGGTGGCGAAGGCGTCACCATCTGGGACAATACCGGTAAGAAGAGCATCGACGCCTTCGCCGGGCTCTACTGCGTCAATGTCGGCTATGGCCGCCAGAAGATCGCCGACGCCATCGCCGCACAGGCCAAGAACCTCGCCTATTACCATGCCTATGTCGGCCACGGCACCGAGGCATCGATCACGCTTTCCAAGATGATCATCGACCGCGCGCCGCAAGGCATGTCGAGGGTCTATTTCGGCCTCTCCGGTTCCGACGCCAACGAAACCAACATCAAGCTGATCTGGTACTACAACAACGTGCTCGGCCGGCCCGAGAAGAAGAAGATCATCTCGCGCTGGCGCGGTTATCACGGCTCCGGCATCATGACCGGATCGCTGACCGGCCTCGACCTTTTCCACAACGCCTTCGACCTGCCGCGTGCGCCGGTCCTGCACACCGAGGCGCCCTACTATTTCCGCCGCGCCGACCGCTCGCTGAGCGAGGAGCAGTTTTCGCAATACTGCGCCGACAAGCTCGAGGAGATGATCCTGGCCGAAGGGCCGGAAACGGTCGCCGCCTTCATCGGCGAGCCGATCCTCGGCACCGGCGGCATCGTGCCGCCGCCGGCCGGCTACTGGGAGAAGATCCAGGCGGTGCTGAAGAAGTACGACGTGCTGCTGGTTGCCGACGAGGTCGTCACCGGCTTCGGCCGGCTGGGCACCATGTTCGGCTCCGACCATTACGGCATCAAGCCCGACCTGATTACCATCGCCAAAGGCCTGACCTCGGCCTATGCGCCGCTCTCCGGAGTCATCGTCTCCGACAAGGTCTGGCAGGTGCTGGTGCAGGGTTCCGACAAGCTCGGCTCGCTCGGCCATGGCTGGACCTATTCGGCGCATCCGATCTGCGTCGCCGCCGGCGTCGCCAATTTGGAACTGATCGACGAGATGGACCTGGTACGGAACGCCGGCGAGACCGGCGCCTATTTCCGCGCCGAGCTGACGAAAGCCGTCGGTGGCCACAAAAACGTCGGCGAGGTGCGCGGCGACGGCATGCTGGCGGCAATCGAGTTCGTCGCCGACAAGAACGATCGCGTGTTCTTCGATGCCTCGCAGAAGATCGGTCCGCAGATCGCGACCGCGCTTGCGGCAAGCGGCGTCATCGGCCGCGCCATGCCGCAGGGCGACATTCTCGGTTTTGCGCCGCCGCTCTGCCTGACGCGGGAAGAGGCAGACATCGTCGTCTCCAAGACGGCCGATGCGGTGAAGAGCGTGTTTGCCAACATCTGAAGAACCGACATGAATGCCATGACCAAGACCATCCCCGCCACCATGGCCGCCGTGCAGTTGATCGGGCACGGCGGACCGGAAAAGCTCGTCTACCGCACCGACGTCAAAGTACCCTCGCCCGCCCCGGGTGAGGTGCTGGTCAAGGTCACCGCTTGCGGTATGAACAACACCGATGTCTGGGTGCGACAGGGCGCGTATGGCACTGAGGAGGATGCCGCCGCTGTGTCGACCTGGCGTCGACAGGGCAATACGCTGACCTTCCCGCGCATCCAGGGCACCGACACGGTCGGCAACATCGTTGCCGTCGGCGACGGCGTGTCGCCGGCCCGCATCGGCGAGCGGGTGATGGTCGATTTCTCTATCTACAATCGCGACGACGATTCATTGGCCGACATCGACTATATGGGCCATGGCCGCGACGGCGGCTATGCCGAATACCAGACAGTGCCTGCCGAGAACGCCCATGTCGTCGACACCGATCTTAGCGATGTCGAGCTCGCCACTTTCTGCTGCGCCTATCTCACCGGCGAGCAGATGCTGGAACGCGCCGCGTTGAAAGCCGGCGAGCGTGTGCTGGTCACCGGCGCCTCGGGCGGCGTCGGCTCCGGCATCGTGCAGCTGGCGCGGGCGCGCGGCGCCATTCCCTATGCAATTGCCGGCAAGGGCAAGGAACAGGCCGTGCGTGACATCGGCGCCGAGGCGGTGATCACACGTGGCGTTGCCGATCTGCCGGCCGCCGTCAGCACGGCGACCGGGGGCCAGCCGATCGACGTCGTCGCCGATCTGGTCGGCGGCGCGATCTTCAACGACCTCCTGCGCATCTTGAGGCCGGAAGGCCGCTACACCACGGCTGGTGCAATTGCCGGCCCCGTCGTGCAGCTAGATCTGCGCACCATGTATCTGAAACAGCTGCAACTGCATGGCTCGAGCCAGGGCACACGGGCGGATTTCCGCCGCATCGTGCGCTACATCGAGGAGAAGAAGATCCGGCCGCTGGTCGGCGGCGTCTACAAGCTGTCCGATTTCCATCGCGCCCAAGCCGATTTCATCGCCAAGGATTTCGTTGGCAAGCTGGTCGTCGTGCCGGATGCGGTCGGCATCGCTAAATAGCGCGATCAGCTTGGCGATCGGACCTGCTTGACGGCAGCCTCGAGCGATCTTTCAAACGCGTCGATCACCTGGTCGACCTGCGGCTCGGTGATGATCAGCGGCGGGCAGAAAGCCAGCGCATCGCCCATATTGCGCGAGATGACGCCGTTCTGCTGCATGAAGCCGTTGACGAGCCCGCCCAGTTCACCGGTCTTCCCCCACGGCGCCTTGTTCGCCTTGTCGCCGACCAGTTCGACCGCCGCGATCAGGCCGATGCCGCGCACCTCGCCGACAAGCGGGTGCGAAGCGAGCGTGCGCAGCCGCTTCTGCATATGCGCGCCGACCGCACGCGCATTGCCGACAAGGTCGCGCTCCTCGATCAGCTTCAGGTTCTCGAGCGCGACCGCTGCCGCAACAGGATGGCCGCCGCCGGTGAAGCCGTGGCCGAAGGTGCCGATACGATTGCTTTCGTCGGCAATCGGCTGGAACACCTTGTCGTTGATCAGCAAGGCCGAGATCGGCAGATAGGACGAAGAGATCTGCTTCGACAGCACCATGATATCGGGCCTGATGCCGAAGATCTGCGAGCCGAACATCTCACCTGTTCTGCCGAAGCCGCAGATCACCTCGTCGGCGACAAGCAGGATGTCGTATCTCGACAGCACCGCCTGTATCTTCTCCCAGTAGCCGGAAGGCGGAACGACGACGCCGCCGGCGCCCATGATCGGTTCGCCGAAGAAGGCGGCGATGGTTTCCGGACCCTCGGCCAGGATCAGCTTTTCCAGCTCGTCGGCAAGCCGCGTCGAAAACTGCTCTTCGCTCTCACCCGGCATCGCCTCACGCCAATGGTGCGGTGTCGAGGTATGCAGCACATTGGCGATCGGCAGATCGAACGAGATGTGGTTGTTGGGCAGTCCGGTCAGGCTCGCCGAGGCAATGGTGACGCCGTGATAGCCCTTCTTGCGGCTGATGATCTTCTTGCGCGCCGGCTGGCCGAGCGCATTCGACCGGTACCAGATCATCTTCATGGCCGTATCGTTGGCCTCGGAGCCGGAATTGGTGAAATACGCCTTGCTCATCGGCACCGGCGCCATCTGCACCAGTCTCTCGGCGAGATCGATCAGCGGCGAATGCGATTTGGAGCCGAAGTCGTGATAGTAAGGCAGCTTCGACATTTGCCGTACCGCCGCATCGACCAGCCGCCTCTCCGAAAAACCGACCGCGACGCTCCAAAGCCCGGCCATCGCCTCGATATAGCGGTTGCCGGCGAGGTCCTCGACATAGATGCCGTCGCCCTTCTCGATGACGAGCGGCCCTGCCTCCTGATGCTTGCGGGCGTTGGTGTAGCCATGCATGTGATAGCTTATGTCGCGGGCTTCGGGCGAATTCGGTCGTGCGTCCATGACGGCTCCTGTGCTGCACGCAGAAACAGTTCCGCCGCCGGTCCGGCTCGGCAGGTCCCCGTGCATTATGCGGTTTGATGCATCTTTCTCGAACGATATAGTGTCAAGCGCTTTCGACAGGGCCAGCGGATGGATGGACGCATGCAGAACTTCGGCTTGACCTGATCGTGGACCGTGTCGACTGCATTGTCGTCGGCGCCGGCGTCGTTGGCCTGGCGATCGCGCGAGAGATGGCGCAGCGCGGCATCGACACGCTGGTGCTGGAAGCCGAGAGCGCCATCGGCACCGGGACGAGTTCGCGCAATTCCGAGGTCATCCATGCCGGCCTCCACTATCCAGTTGGATCGCTGAAAGCCCGGTTCTGCGTGGCGGGCCGGGAAAGGCTCTATCGCTACTGCGACGAGCGTGCGATCCCGCATTTGCGCTGCGGCAAGCTCATCGTCGCTACGAATGCCGAACAGGAGCCGGTGCTCGCCTCGATCCGGGCCAATGCGCGCGCTTGCGGCGCCGGCGACCTGGTGCCGTTGCGCGAAGCCGAGGCACATGCGCTGGAGCCCAGCCTCAAGTGTACGGCGGCGCTGCTGTCGCCGGCCACCGGGATCGTCGACAGCCATGCCCTGATGCTTGCCTTGCTGGCTGATGCCGAGGAGCACGGGGCGGCACTCAGCCTCAACACCCGCGTCGCCGCCGGCCGCATCGAAGCGGGCCGCGTCGTGCTCGACACGGTGGACGCTACCGGCGGCGAGCGCTTCGAGATCGCTACCACACGCTTCGTCAATGCGGCCGGGCTTAGCGCCGCAGCGCTTGCCCGCTCGCTTGAAGGGCTAGATCAGCAGTTCGTGCCAAAGCTCCATTACGCCAAAGGCAATTATTTTTCGGTGGCCGGCCGGGCGCCCTTCTCGCGGCTGATCTATCCAGTACCCGAACCAGGCGGACTCGGTGTTCATCTGACGCTCGATCTCGACGGCGTCACCCGCTTCGGGCCGGACGTCGAATGGACTGATCAACTCGACTATCGCGTCGATCCAGCTCGTGGCGAGCGCTTCTACAGCGAGATCCGCAAATACTGGCCGGACCTGGCCGATGGCAGCCTGCAGCCCGCCTATAGCGGCATCCGGCCAAAACTGTCCGGTCCCGGTGAGGCCAATGCCGACTTCGTCATCCAGGACGTGGCGGTGCATGGCGTGGACAGCCTGCTCAACCTGTTCGGCATCGAAAGCCCCGGCCTGACCTCCTGCCTGGCGATTGCCGATCATGTCGCGCAGCGCCTCGCGCCGAAGTTGTAGCGTGCGGCGCCCGCGCCACGATCTGAGGCGCATTGCGTGAACTTTCAGGCGCAAGTCGCCTAAGAGGCACATCGCGCACTTGCAGCCCGCTCCGCGCTCTGATTCCCTGCATTCTGGGCTGTTCTGATTCGCACTGCCCGGTTCAAAGTTTTCGCAGTGCGCCCGGGACAAGCTTCCAGCGACCACTCGGCGTATCCAGGGAGAACGGCAATGAACACCGCGACGAGGCCGGTAATCTCGGAGATGAGGCCTAAGATCACCGTCGTCGGGGTCGGCGGCGGCGGCGGCAACGCCGTCAACAACATGATCGCCGAAGGCCTGCAGGGCGCGGAATTCATCGTCGCCAACACCGATGCCCAGGCCCTTGCCATGTCGAAGGCAACGAGGCTGATCCAGTTGGGCGCTCATATCACCGAAGGTCTGGGGGCCGGGTCCCTGCCCGAGGTCGGCCGTGCCGCGGCCGTGGAATCCATCGACGAGATCATGGATCACCTTGCTGGAACGCATATGTGCTTCGTGACCGCCGGCATGGGAGGTGGAACCGGAACAGGTGCCGCGCCTGTTATAGCGCAGGCAGCGCGGGCAGCTGGAATACTGACCGTCGCCGTCGTCACCAAGCCATTCGTCTTCGAAGGCAGGCGCCGCATGCACGCTGCCGATGACGGCATCGAGCGCCTGCGCGAAAGCGCCGATACCGTCATCGTCATCCCCAACCAGAACCTGTTCAGGATCGCCGACGCCAGAACCACGTTCGCCGACGCATTCGCCATGGCCGACCGGGTTCTCTATGCAGGTGTCGGCTGCATCACCGATCTGATCGTCAAGGAAGGGCTGATCAATCTCGACTTCGCCGATGTGAAGTCGGTGATGCGCGACATGGGCCGCGCCATGATGGGAACCGGCGAGGCCGCCGGAGAAGGCCGTGCCAAGAAGGCGGCGGAAGCGGCAATCGCCAACCCGCTGCTCGACGAAGCTTCGATGATGGGCGCCAAGGGCGTCCTTGTCTCGATATCGGGCGGCATGGACATGACGCTGTTCGAGGTCGATGAAGCGGCTACCCGCATCCGCGAGGAGGTCGACAACGATGCCGACATCATCGTCGGCGCCATCTTCGACAAGGCACTCGCCGGAAAATTCAGGGTGTCGGTCGTCGCCACCGGCTTGCGGCGTGGCCTGGAGATTCCGCTGCTGGCGGAACCGGAAGTTCGAATGAACTGAACGCGTATCGCGTGCGGCTCGCTTAGCCGATTGCCAGCCTCTCCTCACCAGGGCCGCGCGCCGTCGATGACTTCCATGGCGCGTGCAGCAAAACGGCCGGCCAGCGGTGCCACGTCGGCCGCATCGGCCGCAACCGCGCTGCCGGCCAGCACGCGGTCGGCGATGCCGACGAAGATCACCGCAAAGCGGAACATGGCAAACACCAGATGGAACCGCTGCAGCGGCGCCGTCAGCACTGCGTAGGCAAAGTAATGATCGAGGAATTCGCGCTGTGTCGGAATGCCGAGCGCTGCCTGATCGAGGCCGAGGATGCCGCCATATTCGTCAGGCGAGGAATGCCAGGGCATCGAGCAGAAGCCGAGATCGGCAAGCGGATGGCCAAGGGTCGATAACTCCCAGTCGAGTATGCCGATCACTTCGGGCCGCTCGGGATGGAAGATGAGGTTGCCGAAACGGAAGTCGCCATGCGCGATCGAGACGTGGCCGTCATCTGGCGGAAGATGTCGCGGCAGCCATTCGGCGACGGCTTCGAGCGCGGTGATGCGCTCGCTCGGCGATTCCCGCAACTGTCTGGTCCAGCGCGCGATCTGTCGTTCAAAATAGTTCCCGGGACGGCCATAATCGCCGAGCCCGACCTCTTCCGGCCGGACTGCGTGCAGTTTTGCCAGCGCCTCGGCCATGCCAAAATAGATGCCGCGCCGCTCGTCCGGCGCCAGTCCCGGCAACGAGCCATCGTGGAACACCCGGCCGTCGAGCCGCTGCATCAGGTAGAATGGCGTGCCGAGCGGCTCGTCGCCGTCGTGAAAGAGCACCGGCCGCGGCACCGGCACCTCTGTCGCCGCTAGCGCTTCGATCACCCTGTATTCGCGATCGACGGCATGAGCGCCGCGCAGGATCGGTCCCGGAGGTTTCTTGCGCAGCACCATGCGGCGGCCGCCGTAGTCGACGAAATAGGTCGGGTTGGATTGGCCGCCGACGATCCGCTCAAGCGACATCTGGCCATCGCCAAAATGCGCTCTCAGAAACTCCTCCAGGCGCGGCCGGAACGGACGAACCGAGCAACAGCCAGGACACGATTCCAAGCGCCAGGGAGAAACGCAAATTCCGAGTAGTTTTCGGCATCTCGTCCACAGAATTTCTCCTCCTCTGTCAACAGTCTACCAAATCTCCCAGTAGAACATTACCAAAAAATCAACGCTCTCACCATTTTCGATATTCTGTGGACTGGAAACTGACCTCCCTCTTCTTCTATCTTGAACCTGCTGGCGGCATATCGTATCGCATCAGATCAATTCGATGATAGCACAGCCATAGCCGTCCAGGGTCAGCACTCCGGAGACAGGCCTTTTGCCGTCGAGCAGGTTGCTGCCGGCGGGAACGCCGGTTACCGCAACCGGCGTGTCCTTGATGTTTTGCATGAACAGAAGCTGGCGTTCATCATTCTCGCGCATCGTCACCTCGACGCCGTCCGGCAGATCCGGAACCAGAGGCTCCACGTTCGCGTCGGCGAAAGTGCGGGTTGCGAGCTGAGCCGTCAGTTCCGGAGTCAGGTAGGTGCCGACATAGAGCACACGGCCCTTGCCGACGGCGCGGGAAGTGATTGCAGGCGCTCCCACCGCGTAGCGGTTCGACCAAACCCCGATAATTTCGACTTCCGGTTCGACTGCGAGGTTCTCATAGAAATAACCGGCATCGAACTCGTGGTTGCCGAAGGTATAACGACGGATGCGGCGGCTGGATTCGGCCGGTCTGTCGGGAGGAATGACGAGCCCGCCGGAGCGCGACATGGTGTTGAACAGGCCATTAGCCCCAGGTGCCGCCAGCCGCCCGAAATCCTCGACGCGAACACCGGTCAGCTTCGACAGCGACCGGCCCGGCGCTGTCTCGCGGATGACGTGGTTGTTTTCGTCGCGGGTTCCCGTGCGCGCGCCGATGATGATGATACCGCCATTTTCGGCAAAGACTTGCAGCCGCTCGGTCCAGTTGTCCTTCCAGATCACCCAATGCGGCACGTAGAACACCTTGAGCTTCGATAGATCGTCTTCCGGGTGGATGAAGCCGCAGGCGATGCCGCGGTCATAGCAATACTGATGCAGCAAGGTTGCGTCGTCCTGCGGGCTCGGCAAGCCGATCGGGAAGGTTTTGTGGGCTTCCTGATTGTCGAAGTCCGAGCCGGCGATGCCGACATCCATCCGCACATGGGTGCCTAGGATCTTGTCTTTAAGCGCCGTCATCTCGGTGGCGAACTGCCTCGCTTCGTCGTAGCGGCGGCGAGCGACATCATCGTGATCGATGATGCCCATCCAGTATATCTCGGCGCCGAAATGCGCGGGACGCCAGCGGAAGAACATGATGCCATCGGCGCCACGCGCAACGGACGACATCGCCATGCGTCGCATTTCGCCCGGCTCCGGCGTCAGCGTGCAGAAGCCCGGCTGGGCGCCAAAACCTGACTGTTGTTCCGGCACTATGTAGTTGCCGGAAAATCCCCTGCAGATGTCGAGATGCAGTGCCTGGATCTTGGCGTGGTTGCCGAGGCGAAAGAACTCGTCATAGAGGAACGGGTAGATATCGTAGCCGACAAAGTCGAGATCGGTGGAGAACTGGCCTCGAAAATCGATATCGCGCAATCCGCCGAGATTGTGGAAGATGAACCAACCGGCATTCGTGGCTCTCAGGATCTCGACCTGGTCGTGCTGGAACCGTGCTGTCGAAAACGCGAGAAAACGGTGGTAGTCCTGGAGGTGACCGGGACCGGGAAAGGACGGGGAAAAATCCAGCGGGAAGACAATTTCGCTGAAATCGCCGTAAGCCGTCGCCCAGAAATCGCCACCCCAGGCGAAGTTCAGCCTGTCTATCGTCTTGTAGGTTTCCTGGAGATAAGCCTGGAATTCCTTCAATGCCGACGGCGAATAGGATTCCGGCATGCTGGTGTTGAGTTCGTTGTCGGTCTGCCAGCCTATGACATTTGCATTGTCGCGGTAGTGGTCCGCCATCGCCCTGGTAATCTTGCGGCTATAGTCGCGAAACACCGGGCTGCTGGTGTCGGCATACTGGCGCGAGCCGTGGCCCATCGACCGGCCATTTCCATCAAGCCGCAGGATTTCCGGATGCTTTGCGGTCAGCCAGCGCGGCGGGGTGGCGGTCGGCGTGCACAGGATCGTGTTGACGCCGCGACGCGCGAGGCCCTCGATTGCCCGGTCGAACAGGTCGAAATCGAAGGTGCCTTCACGCGGTTCGAAAATGTGCCAGGCGAATTCGCCGAGGCGGGCGACGTTGAAGCCGGCCTCGGCCATGCGCCTGGCGTCATTGTCCCAGTAACTCTCGTCCACATGCTCGGGGTAATGCGGCGCGCCGACCAGAAAGCGGTCGGTCTGGATCGTCCGCCAGACCGACAGGGCGCGGCCGTTTGAAGTCTTGTTCACGAAGGATACTCCTGCAGGTCAGTCGGTGATGGTGGGTTTACGGGCACTGATGGTCCGCTCATCGACAGAGGAAAAGAGATAGACGTCACGCGGCTCGACCTTTAAGCCGACGGTCGCGTCGGCAGAGACAGCGCTCGCATGGCCGATCTGGACGGTGACGTTGCCGCTGCCGCTTTCAGAACTGACGCATTGCAGCGGGCCGGCGTCGGCATAGAGGATGGTCTCGCGGCCGAGATGCTCGACCAGCCGCACCCGTCCTGCAAAACTCGCTGTCCCTTCCGCGGCCAGGCTGATGCTCTCCGGCCGAATCCCCATTGTCACCCTATCGCCGACCTGTACGGATGCCGCTTCCGTCAGTTCGACAGCCAAAGGAGAAAGACCGGCGGTCGACAGCGTGGCGGCGCCGCCGGAGACAGCGGCGACGGTCACTTCGAAAAAATTCATTCGGGGTGCGCCGAGGAAGCCCGCGACGAAGAGATTGGCCGGATTGCGGTAGAGTTCGAGCGGAGCGCCCACCTGCTCGACCGAGCCGCGATTGAGCACGACGATACGGCTCGCCATTGTCATCGCCTCGGTCTGGTCGTGCGTGACATAGACCATGGTGGCGCCGAGCCTGGCGTGCAGATCGGAAAGCTCGACGCGCATCTGCGTGCGCAGCGCTGCGTCAAGGTTGGATAGCGGTTCGTCGAACAGGAACACGTCGGGCGAGCGGGTTATGGCACGGCCAATCGCCACACGCTGACGCTGGCCGCCGGAAAGCTGTTTCGGCCGCTTGTCGAGCTGGTCGGTAATGCGAAGGATCTTGGCGGCTCGCAGCACGGCGGCATCGATCTCGGCCTTGGGGCGATGCGCCATGCGCAGGCCGAAACCCATGTTCTCGGCGACGGTCATATGCGGGTAAAGCGCATAAGACTGAAAAACCATGGCAATGCCGCGCTCACCCGGCTCGGTGGTGGTGACATCACGGTTGTTGATGAGAATTTCACCGGTCGAAACGGTTTCAAGCCCGGCAATGATCTTCAACAGCGTTGACTTGCCACAACCGGACGGCCCGACGGTGACAATGAACTCGCCCTGTTCGACGCTGAGATCAATGCCGCGCAGTGCATGATAGGTGCCATAATTCTTTTGTATCTGCCGGAGTTCAAGACTGGTCATGGAGCCCTGCTTGCAAAATCAGTTTCGAATCGGATGGGCGACGCCTTGAAGCCATGGTCGTTCATCCCTTGACCGCTCCCATGGTGAGGCCGGTGATGAAGTGCTTCTGCATAAGGAAGAACATGGCGACTGGTGGCAAAGCCACGACGATGGTTCCAGCCGAGATCAAGTTCCAGGCCGAGACCCATTCGCCGCGCAGATTGGCAAGGCCGGCGGTGACCGGTTTTACGGTATCGCTGATGGTGAGCACGACCGCCCAGAAATAATCGTTCCAGATGAAGGTGAAGAGCAGGATGGCAAGCGCCGCGAGAGCCGGCCGTACCAGTGGGACGACGACGTGTACCAATGTCTGAAACGGTGTCGCGCCCTCGGCCCTGGCTGCCTGAAACAGTTCTCCCGGCAAGGCGGCGATGAAGTTGCGCATGAACAGTGTTGCAAACCCGGTCTGGAAGGCGATGTGGAAGATGATCAGGGCCGACATCGTGTCGTAGAGGTTGAGCCGCACCATGAGATCGCGGACCGGGATCATCATGATCTGGTGCGGCAGGAAGTTTCCGCCGACGAACAGGGCGAAGACGAGCATGTTGCCGCGAAATCGGTAACGGGCGAGCACGAACCCGGCGAGCGTGCTCAAGATGAGAACGCCGATCACCGAGGGGATGGTGATCGTCAGGCTGTTGAGGAAGTAGCGGGCCATCGGCGTCTGGGTGAAGACTGCCGTGTAGTTGTCGACCAGGCCGAATTGGGTCGGCCAGCCCCACAGATTGCCGCCCATGACATCCTGCGTAGAGCGGAACGAGGTAAGAATGATGGCAAAGAGCGGCGCCAGCCAGACAATCAGGATGCCGACCACCAGCACGACATAGAGGCGACGCTGCCAAATAGCAGTTTCGGGAATCGGGCGGGGAAACATCAGCCGCCCCTTTCATCGGCGCGGATCATCCGCGTCAGGTACCAGGCGATGAAGACCGCCATGATCACGAACAGCACCGAGGCAATGGCCGCGCCATAGCCGAAGCGGTAGGAAAAGATGGACTGCTCGAACATCTGATAGGCAAGCACCTCGGACGAACCGAAGGGGCCGCCGCTGGTCATCACCGAGACCATGTCGAAGGAACGCAGTGCGCCGACGACGGTGACAGCGATGGCGATAAAGGTGACCTGTGTCAGTTGCGGCAACACGATGTGGCGCAGCATGTTCCAGCCCCTGGCGCCGTCGACCCGCCCGGCGCCGATCAGGTCCTCGCTGAGATTGTTGAGGCCGGCGAGATAGAGCACCATGCAGAAGGCGATCTGCGGCCACAACGCTGCGATCACGACGGCGAAGGTGACGAAGTTTTCATCCGACAGCACTGCCGGGGCGGTCGCGCCGAAGGTGCGGAAGATCAGGGCGAGAAGTCCGAATTCCGGCGTATAGACCCAGGTGAAGACAACGCCGACGGCAACCGAAGCCAGCACCAGCGGAATGAAGAACAGCGACTTGAGCAGGCGCATGCCGCGGATTTTCTGGCTGACGAGCAGCGCGATGGCGAGGCCGAGCGGCGGCGCCAGCATGAACATCACCAGCCAGATCAGATTGTTCTTCAGCGAAACATAGAACTGCGGGTCGGCGAACAATTCGCGGTAGTTGCCAAGGCCGATCCAGACCATCGGGCTGAAGCCGTCCCATTCGTGCAGGCTGATCCATAGGCTCTCGACCGCAGAGGCCAGAATGACGACGGAAAACAGCACAGCAGCGGGCAGGATCAGAAGTGTCGGTGTCAGCCACCAGCGATGGCGGCGCCAAAGCTTCGTCATTTTGGGAGACCTCATTCACCGGAACGCATCGGGGAGCGGGCAAGACCCCGCTCCCCTCGGCTGGGAGGCGCTAGATCTTGAAGATCCGGCGACGGGTTCCCTCGAGTCGCTGAAGAATGGCATCCCGGCGCTCCGGCTTGGCCATGAATTCCTGGAAACCGACCAGACCCGCCTGGGCCATGTCGGGATCGGTGTCGCGGTCGTAATATTGCGACGTGCCGGCCACCGTCTTGAGGCTTTCCACAGCCGCGTTGACCAGCGGGTCCTTGCTGGCTGGAAGGTCGTTGCGCGGCGGAACGTTGCCGCCAGGTTCCAGATAGGGGCCGAAATTTTCCGGCTGGTAAAAGAAGGCGAGGAACTCGCGGGCACCCGCCTTGTTCTTGGCGTTGGCCGGGATGTGGACCGAATTGACCGAGAATTCTTCGTAACGGTCGAGGGCGGCGTCAATCTTCGGGAAAGGCGCGAATGTCAGCTGCTCGAGATCCTGCTCAGGGAAAGTAGCCTTCACGAAGGCACCGAGATTCATCATGCCGGCCTTCTTCTGGGCGAGGAAGGCGCCGGCCTCCTGCCAGCCGAACGAGGTTTGATCCGGCGTGAAGAAACCCTGCCTGATCAGCTCCTCCCAGTGGTCGAAAACAGGCTTCAGCGCCGGGTCGGTATAGGCCATCTTGCCGTTCATCAAGGCGAAGTGCTTGTCGAGACCATTGATGCGCAGGTTCATCTGATCGAACCATCCGGCCGCCGGCCAGAGTTCCTTGGTGCCGATGCTGACGGGGATTAGGCCGGCGGCCTTGGATTTCTGGCCGTAAGCGAGGAATTCGTCCCAGGTCGCCGGTACCGTAAGTCCGTGCTCGGCAAAGACGTCCTTGCGATAGAACATGCCCCACATCGTGCCGCCGGTCGGCAGTCCATACTGCTTGCCGTCGACCGTGACGGCACCGGTCGTAGCACCCAGCGCGTCCTTGTATTTTTCCTTCTCGAACAGATCCGAAATGTCGTCGAACAGGCCGCGGTTGACGAAGGCACGCATGCGGTTTCCGGAGAACCAGAAGCAGACATCCGGCGCGCCGGCCACAAGGTAGTTGCGGATCGCGGTCTTGTGGGCCTCGTGATCCATGTTGTTGATCACAACTTTGGTGCCTGACTGCTTCTCGAAATCGGCCGCGATGCGCCGCAAAATCTGCAGGGCATCGGCATTGTTTTCATCTGAAATGATGGTGACTTCGCTCGACTGGCTGAGTGCCGGCATTGGAAAGCCCGTGAGCACCGCGGCGGAAACGCCACCGGCTCCCTTAAGGAAATTGCGCCGCGTCGACGGCTTTTCGATCCACTTGAACGTCATTGTCACTCCTCCCTTGTTGTTAATTCTGCCCGGCATCGCGGCCGACGCGGTCGTCCCCCTCACCGGCGCTGTGCGAACCCGACAACGCATCTCCCGGGCAAGACAACATGCTTGCCCGCTCCTTCAGAGCGCGGTGGCTGCCGGTATGAACCGGATTATTTTCGTTAACCCCGGTTCGGGTGTTGAACAGTTGGGCAAACTTACGCATATGTTTGATCGAGAGGCAATAATTAATTTACAAAATTAAGGAATAAGTCCGTGAAGCTCAAGGGTGACCCGAGCACGACCCGGGCGATGAACCGGAGACTGATCCTCAATCTCTTGCGGCAGGAGGGTCCGCGCAGCCGGGCCGACATAGCGTCCGTTACCGGCCTCAGTCCGGCGGCCGTCACCTTCGTCGTGGCGGACCTCATCGAGGATGGCCTGCTGATCGAGGGCAAGACAGTCGTGGGCTCGGCCGGGCGCCGCCCTATCCCGGTGGATATCAACTACGCAAACGGCCTCGCCATAGGTTTCAAGCTGATGGTCGGGTCGGTCGAATGCGTGGTCACCGATCTTGCGACCAATCCGCTGGGTTCCATGCGCGTCAAGCTCTCGGACAGCGATCCCGACCGTATTACAAAGGCGTTGGCCAAGGCGGTGCCGGAGCTGATTGCGATTGTCGATCGGCCCGGCGCCAAGCTTGCCGGGATCGGCGTTTCAATGCCTGGCGTCATAGACAACCAGAAGGCCGTGTGTATCCGCAGCAATCGCTATAACTGGGACAACGTTCCCCTTGGCCCGATGCTGGCCGAACGGGTGGACGTCCCCGTGTGGCTTGAGGACGACACCAATGCCTACGCCATTGCCCAGCAACTCTTCGGCCTCGGACGCCAGCACCGCAATATGGCGGTGCTGGCGATCGGCGTCGGGATCGGCTGTGCGCTCGTCTTCGAAGGCAAACTCTATCGCGGTGCGAACGGTGCTGCCGGCAAATTCGGTCACACCTCCTATGAGGAGAACGGCCGCCTTTGCGAGTGCGGAAAACGCGGCTGCCTGATGGCCTATTACGCCGAGCCGGCGATCCTGCGCACATGGCGCGAAGCCACCGGGCACGACGAAGCGGATTGCAAAGCGACCCTTATGGAAGCCTTGGCAGACCGCGAACCGCGAGCCGTCGCCATTCTCGAAGAAGCCGGACGTGGCGTCGGCCGGCATCTCGCCAATCTTGTCAACATCACCGACCCGGAGGTCATTGTTGTCGGCGGTGAAGCGGTATCGTTTGGCGACGCGCTGTTTGGCCCGATGCGGGTGATGCTCGGGCAAAACACCTTTCGACAAGCACCGCCAATGCTGCTGGACTGGGAGGACAATTCCTGGGCAAGAGGGGCGGCTGCACTGGTGACGCAGAAGCTCTTCGATTTCGAGACATCGGCCGGCAACGCCGCGCCGCTTTCAAAGCGGGCTTTATGGTCGGCATAGGCGAGTGAAATAGACAGCCCTGCGCCTCAGGCCGCCCGAACGCTGCGCGCTCCGCGCGCCCAGGCCGGCAGCCAATCGCCATGCGCAACCAGCAAATCATCGACCAGCGACCATATCTGGTCGAGGTCGAGCTCAGCCGCCGTGTGCGGGTCCATCATCGCCGCGTGATAGATGTGCTCGCGGTTCTCGGTCATCAGCGCCTGGACCGTCAGCTCCTGGACGTTGATATTGGTGCGGATTAGCGCAGTAAGCTGCACCGGCAGGTCGCCGATGAAGGTGGGTTGAATGCCGGAGGCGTCGACGAGGCACGGCACCTCGGCCGCGCAATTATATGGCAATGACGTGATGCAGCCATTGTTGCGGACATTGCCGTAGATCACCGACGGCTCGCCGGTCCAGACCGAATTCATGATCGAGGACGCATATTCCTTCGACTGCTCCACTTCGATCTTGTCAGCCGAGCGATAGGCTTCCGCTTGCCCCTTCCAGCGTTCGATCTGCTCGATGCAGCGCTTCGGATACTCGTCGAGCGGGATACCGAATTTCTCGATCAGATCTTCGCGCCCGTCCTTGATGAAATAGGGCGTGTATTCCGCGAAATGTTCGGAGCTTTCAGTGACGAAGTAACCGAGGCGCTTCAGCATCTCGTAGCGCACCTTGTTCGGGCAGCGCGGGTTCCACCCCGGCTTCGGCGCCCGCCCTTCGCTATAGGCGCGCAGCAGATCCGGATAGAGGTTGCGATAGGAGCCGTCCGGCTGGCGATGCTCGAACTTCAGGTAGAAGGCCATGTGATTGATGCCGGCCGAGCGATAGCGAATCTCCTCGTAGGGAATGTCGAGATCATGCGCCAGCTCCATTGCCGTGCCTTGCACCGAATGGCAGAGGCCGACCTGCTTGATGTCGGGGTATTTCTCCGCGATCGCCCAGGTGTTGATCGCCATCGGGTTGACATATTGCAGCATGATAGCCTGCGGGCAGACCGCGAGCATGTCTTCGCAGATCTTCCAGAGATGCGGCACGGTTCTCAAGCCTCGCATGATGCCGCCGACACCGAGCGTATCGGCGATGGTCTGGCGCAGCCCGTATTTCTTCGGAACTTCGAAATCAGTTACCGTGCAGGGCTCGTAGCCGCCGATCTGGAAGGCGACGACGACGAAATCGGCGCCCGCCAGCGCCTTGCGCTGGTCCGAATAGGTTTCGGCTTTGGCCTTTACGCCAAGCGTCGAGATCAGCTTGCCGACGACGATTGCGCTTTCCTCGAGCCGTTGCGGATTGATGTCCATCAGCGCGATCGTCGAGCCGGATAAAGCCGGACGCTGCAATATGTCGCCGACGATGTTCCTCATGAACACCGTCGAGCCAGCTCCGATGAAAGCGACCTTGGGATTTCTTGCCACAACAACCTCCGGCATAAGCAATTAGGCTACCTCGAAAGCGGCTTTGACCAGCCGTTCGGTGTAAGCGGTCTTGGGATGGGACAGGACTTCGTCGACCGGCCCCTCTTCGACGATCTTGCCGTGCTGCATGACGATGACGCGATGGCACAGCGCCCGCACGACCTTGAGGTCGTGCGAGATGAAGATGTAGCTCAGGCCCCGTTCGCGCTGCAGCTTGCGCAGCAATTCGATGATCTGCGCCTGGACCGAGAGATCCAGCGCCGATGTCGGCTCGTCGAGTACGATGAATTCCGGTTCGAGCGCGACGGCGCGGGCAATCGCAATACGCTGGCGCTGGCCGCCGGAAAACTCGTGCGGGAAGCGCGACAGGATATCGCCGGGCATGCCGGCGCTGATCAGCGCCTCGCGCACCCGCTCGATCCGATCGTTCCTGGTGGCGCCCATGCGGTTGACGACCAGCCCTTCCTCGATGATCTGGCCGATCGTCATGCGCGGGTTGAGCGACGAGAACGGGTCCTGGAAGACGACCTGCATGCGCGACCGCAACGGCCGCATCTGGGCGCGCGAACAGCCATGGATCGGCCTGCCATCGAAATAGATCTCACCGCTGTCCGTGGTGTTGAGCCTGAGCAACGCCTCGCCGAAGGTGGTCTTGCCCGATCCGGATTCGCCAACGAGACCCAGCGTCTCGTGCCGCCGAAGGGTCAGGCTGAGGCTGTCGACGGCAACGAGTTCGCGCAGGTCCGGCCTCATGAACGTGCCATGCCGCAGCATGAAGGAGACGCGCACATTCCTAGCTTCAAGAATAACGTCGGCGCCTTCCGGCAACGGATTTGCCTGGCCGCGCGGCTCGGAGGCAAGCAGGTGACAGGTGTAGGGATGCTGCGGATTGGCGAACAGCTTCTCCGTCACATTGTGCTCGCGCATCTCCCCATGCTGCATGACGTAGACATAGTCGGAGAACTGCCGCACCACGGTCAGGTCGTGCGTGATCAGGATCACCGCCATGCGCAGTTTCTTCTGCAGGTTTCGGATGAGATTGAGGATCTGCGCCTGAACCGTGACGTCGAGCGCCGTCGTCGGCTCATCGGCGATCAGCACATCGGGATCGTTGGCCAGCGCCATGGCGATCATCACACGCTGCCGCTGACCGCCGGAAAGCTGGTGCGGATACTGCTTCAGCCGCGCCTGCGGCTCAGGAATTTGCACCTGCTGCAGGAGCTCGAGCGCTCTTGCCTCGGCCTGCCTGCGGCTCATCTTGCGATGCACCCGTATCGCCTCGACGATCTGGCTGCCGATCGTGTAGATCGGGTTGAGCGAACTCATCGGCTCCTGAAAGATCATCGAAATGCGGTCGCCGCGCAGTTTGCGCCGGGCACGCTCGGAAAATTTCAGGATGTTGGCCCCGTTGTATTCGACAGTCGATTTCGGCGACACGACTGCGCGCTTCGACAACAGTCCCATGACGGTGCGCGCCGTCACCGACTTGCCCGATCCCGACTCGCCGACAATGGCGATCGTCTCGCCGCGATAGAGCTGGAACGAGATGTCCTTGACGGCTTCGATCATGCCGTGTTCGACCTTGAAATCGACGGCGATGTTGCGGGCATCAATGACCGGGTTTTCCGAACGGGCGTCATGGTCGAGCCGGACAGGCGGTGCGAAGGATTTGACGAGCGCGTGTTGCATCATGTCATGCTCAATAAGGATCGACCGCATCGCGCAGTCCATCCCCAAGCGCGTTGAACGCGAAGACGGTGACAAGCACGAAGCCGACCGGCGAAAGGATCCAGGGATAAGTGCCGATGACCGAATAGGTCGCGGTGTCTTGCAGCATCAGGCCCCAGGAGATCAGCGGCGGCTTCACCGCGAAGCCGAGAAAACCGAGGAAGGATTCGAGCAGGACCACGCTGGGGATTGCCAACGTGACCGCAACGATCACGTGGCTCATCACGTTTGGAAAAATGTGTTGCATGATGATGCGGCCATCTGTGGCGCCGACCGCCATCGCCGCACGAACGTAGTCGATCCGCGCCAGTGCCAGGGTCTTGCCGCGCACTTCGCGCGACATCTGCGCCCAGCCGAGTGCCGACATGACGACGATCACGAAGGCCAGGAAGACATTCGTCGGCGCCGTCACCGGAACCAGCGAGGTCAGCGCCAGATAAAGCGGCAATTGCGGAAACGCGAGCACCAGTTCGACGAAGCGCTGGACCCAGACGTCGAATGTGCCGCCGAAATAGCCCGACACCATGCCGACCGTCGTGCCGATCACGGTGACGATGAAGACCACGGTCAATGCGATCATCAACGAGATGCGCGAACCATAGATCGCACGAGCCAGCACATCGCGACCGAATTTGTCGGTGCCAAGGAAGTGCACCGGCTGGCCGTCGGTCGAGCCGAAGAAGTGCCGGTTCGCGGGAAGCAGGCCGAGCAGTCTGTACTCCGCTCCCTTGACGAAGAAGCCGAGCAGCCGCGGATGGTCGTAGTCCGGCCCGACGACGGGTTGGAAGGTAACCGGGTCGAGGTCTTCCGAATCCGCCAGGGCATAGACGCGTGGCTGGAAGACGAAGTTGCCGTCCTTGTCATGGAAGCTCATCACCTGCGGCGGGGCGAAGCCGACATCGGTCACCTTGGGATCCATCGGTGCGAAGAAGTCGGCAAACACCGCCAGCAGCACCAGAGACGCGACCAGGATGAGCCCGGCCATGCCGGTCCAGGACCGTTTCAGGCGGCGCCAGACGAGTGCGATGTAACTCTCATTGCCGCGCGGCTTGATCTTGGCCGGTTCCTCGGCAAGTGGCGGCAGCGAGGGCTCGAAAGCAAGCATCTCAGGACCCTGCATATTGGCGCACACGCGGATCGAGCATGACGAGCAGCATGTCGGCGATGATGTTGCCGACGATCAGCGTCGCCGACAGCACCATCATGAATGTCGCCGTGACATAGACGTCGCCGACCGCCATCGAGCCAACGATCGCCGGGCCGACGGTCGGCAGGGCAAAGATGATCGCGGTCTCGATCTCGCCGGTCAGCATATAGGGCAGCACCACGCCCTGATACATGACCAGCGGATGCAGCGCATTGGGCACCGCATGGCGCATCACGACCGCACCGCCGCTGAGGCCCTTGGCGCGAGCGGTCTCGACATATTGCGCGTTCAGCGTGTCGAGCAGATTGCCGCGCATCACCCGCATGTTGTAGGCGAGCCCGCCGAAGGTGGCGATGGCGACAACCGGCCAGACATGCCGGACGAGATCGACGAACTTCGCCCAAGACCACGGCGCCCCGCCAAATTGCGGCGAAAAGAAGCTGCCGATCTCGGAGACGTTGAACTGGAAGACCAGCAGATAGACGATGATCAGCGCCATCAGGAAGCGCGGCACCGTCATGCCGAGGAAGGAAATCGCTGACAGCGTACTGTCGATCCAGCTGTACTGCCTGGTCGCCGCCCATATGCCGAAGGTGATACCGAGGACCGAGGCCAACAGATGGCACACCAGCGCCAGGAGCAGCGTGCGCGGCAGCCGCTCGCCCACCACGTCGGCGACGGGCTTGTTGTAATACAGGCTGTAGCCGAAGTCGCCGCGGGTGACGATGCCGGCGATCCAGTTCAGGTATTGGAGCGGAACCGGCTTATCGAGGCCATGCTCCACGCTATAAGCCTTCGCCTGCGCATCGGCCTCGGCAAAGGAGGCTCCACCCTGGTTGATGAGCTGCAAGCGGATGTAGTCGGCATAGTTGCCCGGCGGGGCCTGGATGATCGCGAAGGTAACCACGCTCAAAATGGCGAGAACCGGTAATGCGGATGCTATGCGCATAAGCAGAAATCGCAGCATCGGCCGTTTCTCTCCTCGCTCGGTTTCAGTTATCCCCTTGCCGCTGGCTTTGTCCCGGCCGCGCCAGCAGCGCGGCCGGGAATTTTCAAGTCAGGGGAGGAAACTCAGTTCGTCGGACCCTTGTCGCCGGGCTTTCCGGGAAGCTGTTCGGGGAACAGTTCATATTTCTGCTGCTTGTCGACAGCGACCCAGACCCTTTCACGAATGATCGAATCTTCGGCCCAGTTGAACATGAAGATCGGCGTTCCCTGCGGGATATTGGAGAAGCGGTTGTTGATGATCAGCGCGCCAGGATATTCGGTCAGCCCGACGGTATAGACGTGTTGCGTCGAGATCTTCTGGAACTGCTTCATCAGGCTGGCGCGCTCGTCGTTGTCCTGCGCCGAGACGAACTTGTTGACGATGTCGACGAGGTCCTTCTCGAACGGCATCAGATCGACCTGGCCGTTTTCCGGAGCGCGATGGTTCCAGCTTGTGCGTGGGCCGATCGGCGCCAGTTGCTCGGTGTTCTGTACGACCGAGGTGAGCTCCTCATCATTGCGCCTGACCATCCAATCGAAACGGCCAGAATACATGGACGCGTCGCGCTGGACGCCGTTCAACCCGTTCAGGACAACGCGAAGACCTAGCCTCTCCATCTGGCCGACGACGCCCTCCGCGAGGCTCTTGTCGGTGGTGTAGTCATTGTTGACGAGCATCACGATCTCGACATTCTTTCCGCCGGCGGTGCCGGCAGGAAAATTGACGAAGCCGTCGCCGTCGCTGTCCTTCAGGCCTGCCTTGGCGAGTTCCGCCTTGGCGCCTTCGAGATCGAAGGGGTAGTAGACCGTCGACTTCCGGTCGTAGAAGCTCGTACCCGAGGAGAAGCCGCCCGGATAGATGGCGGTGAACGGACCCTTGACCAGCGAGTCGCCGAGCGCCTTGCGGTCGAGCGCCATGGTAACGCCCTTGCGGAAATCCTCGTTGCGGTTCAGCTCGCGAACCGCCTGCCCACGCTCGTCGGGATTGCCCCAGCCGTTGGCGGAGAAGTTCATCCGCAGATTATAGCCGATCAGCCGCGGACCGAAGGCAAGCCGGGCCGGCGCGTCCTTTTGCGCCGCCCGCTTCAGCGAGGCGACGAAATTCTCCGGCTGCTCCAGATTGGAGATGTCGGCCGCCCCCGACACCGCCTGAACGTCGCGGTCGGCCCAGGTCGATAATTTGTAGTGCAGTTCATTGAGATACGGCAGTTGGTTGCCCTTCTCGTCGACCTTCCAATAGTACGGATTACGGCGCATGACGATGATGTCGTCGGGGCGGTATGCCACCGGCACCCAGGCACCCATCACGGGCATGTTCATATATTCCGGCGGGAACGCGTTCTTGAACTGCTCGTAAGTGTTCTTCGAGTATTTCGGATGCTGCGGCTTGAGGATGTGCGACGGTCCGGGGCAGAACTTGCCGTAAGCCATGGCGTAGAGGTGTTGCTTCGGAAAGGCGTCCTTGAAGGTCCACTCGACGGTGTAGTCGTCGATTTTCTTCAGCGTCGTGCCGACGCCGAAGGTCTCCTGCGTGGCGCCGTTCAGCGGCGAGACATTGGGGTCGATCACCTCGTCGTCCCAGTAGAACATCACATCGTCGGCGTTGAACGGAACGCCGTCCGACCATTTCGCGCCCTCGACCAGATGCATCGTCAGCGTGTGGCCGTCCTTCGACCAGTCCCAGCCCCTGGCGAGGTTCGGCAGCGGCTCGGTGTCCTTGGCTTCGACCTGGAAAAGCGGGGCCGTTCGCGTAAGGCATTCGGAGAGGCCGATGTCGATGCCGCCCCAGCCTTGCGTCTGCCCCGCGCCGTAGTTCCAGCCCTCCGGCCGGCCGCCGATGACATGGCGCATCGTGTCACCGTAGACGCCGACGCCGTCCGGCATGTTGCCGGTCTTGAAGACCAGCGGCTCCTTCGGGAGCCGGTCCTTGACCGGCGGCAGCTTGCCTGGCTTGACGTATTTGTCGGTGACCCAATCGGGTTCGTGGTATTCTGGAAGTGCCTTGAACTCCAGGATGGAGTCGCGCGCGACATATTTGATCTTTCCCTCGGCGGGAAATTGCGCGGGCACCGGCGGCACGGTCGGCTCGGATGCATATGCGCTCAGCGCCGAGGCCGAGACGCCAAGCGCCAGCCCTGCGAGAATGCCAATGTTTCGAAAATTCCTCATCGTCTCTCCTCCCTGTTGTTCAGGAGCGCGTTGACGCCGCTCCATTTCTCCTCGAACGCTATGCAGACGGTGCGGCGCCGAAAATCCCTCCGAAACTTTACCGCAATCCGTCCCGATGAAATTCAGACGGCCTGCTTGAGAGCCGTTTTTTCCGCACGCAATTCCTCGATCGAACGGACGTCGCGCCGTGCCGCACCGGCCCATTCTCGGGTCTTGACCCTGGATTTCGAAAGCCGTTCCTTCGCGGCCGGCACCGCATCGGCATATTGCGGCAGCCAGCGGGCCTGGGCGACGACCATCTCGTCCACCATTTGCCAAACCTCTTCCGGGGTCGAAACCGCGCCGACCAGTGGGTCGTGCAGGACCGCGAGCTTCAGCAGGTCGATATCGCCGGAGATTGCCGCATGAACCGACATGCGCTGGACGTTGATCGAGGAAATGCAAGTGGCGGCGCAGCCCTCCGGCAGCGTGATGCCGGCCACCATGTTGATACCGAAGCGATCGACGAAGCCGGGCGACTCGACGATCGCATCCTGCGGCAGGTTGGCGATGATGCCATTGTTCTTGACGTTGAAATGACCGCGATAAACGCGGTTCGTCTCCAGCGCCTCGAGAATATGGCTGGCATGCTCGTTGGAGCGTTTGGCAGGATCGATCGGCCTCGCGGCGGATTCCAGAAATTGCGGGAATTCGGTTTCGAACCAGTTGCGCGTTTCGGTCGAATAACGAAGGTAGCCGCCGGTCTCGCCGTGGATCCAGTCGGACATGTCGATCCAGCGGGTGATTTCGTCCGGCCGCTTGCGGTACCAGGGCAGGTATTCGGAAAGATGGCCGTTGCTTTCAGTCGAATAGACGCCGAACCGCTTCAGGACGTCGATGCGCAGCTTTTCCTGTTGCGAATAGACCGGATGCGCCTCGAAGGCGGCAACCAGCTCGTCCTTACCGATCTTGCGGCCGTTGAGACGCAGGTCGATGAACCAGGTCTGGTGATTGATGCCGGAGCAGATGTAATCGAGTTCGGTGCGCGACTTGGCGCCGAGCACTTCGGCGATCTGGTCGGCGCCGTGCTGGACGCCGTGGCAGAGGCCGACGGTATCGACCTTGCCATATTCGATCGCCGCCCAGGTGTTCATGGCCATCGGGTTGGCGTAGTTCAGGAATTTCGCCCCAGGCTCGGCGACTTCGAGGATATCCTTGCAGAAATCGAGGATCACCGGAATGTTGCGCTGGCCGTAGAGGATGCCGCCGGCGCAAATCGTGTCGCCGACGCATTGGTCGATGCCATACTTCAGCGGAATGCGGATGTCGTCGGCATAGGCTTCGAGACCGCCGACGCGAACGCAGCTGATGACGTAGCGGGCACCCTCAAGGGCAGCACGGCGGTCGGTCGTTGCTGTAACCTTGGTCGGCAGCCTGTTGAATTCGACGACCCTGTCGAGGATCGACTTGATCATCTGGAGATTGCGCTCGCTGAGATCGGTCAGCGCGAATTCGACATCCCTGAATTCAGGAACGCACAAAATGTCGGTGAAGAGCTTCTTGGTGAAGCCGACGCTTCCCGCACCGATGATAGCGATCTTGAAACTCATCAGTCTCACCTCGACCTGATCGAATGTTAGGGCAAAGGCGGCGAAAACAGGCCTGGCCCGCCTGCCATGGCGTGCAGGCTGGACTCCGGCGCTTCCTCCCGTCCGCTCTTTGACCGCGGTTTCTTTTGCTTTTCTCGAGGGATTATGCGCCTAATTCAGCACGCGACCAGAGAAGGATTATGCTTTTAGGGGTAATTTTGTGCTGCGGAACTTGATCGACGCCGGGCCGGCGGGCAGGACGGTATCGCTGCCGCGCGGCCGCCAGCGCCTGCACACCATGCCGACAAGCACGGGCTATGAAGTGCGCGAGAACGAGGTCTACGACTGGGATGGGCGCAGGCGCGGCCAGACGCCGTTTACCGTGCTCCAGCACACGATCAGCGGCATCGGCCGATTGCGCTACGAGAACCGGAACTACCGTCTGCAAAGGGGCGATACGTTGCTGGTTCTCGTGCCGCACAACCACCGTTACTGGCTGGCCAGGGGCGAACGCTGGGAATTCTTCTGGATATCGATGAACGGCGAGGAGGCACTGCGCATTCACAAGTCGATCCTTGCCGCCGTCGGTCCGGTGCTTCGGCTGAAGCCCTCGACGATCGATCATCTCGCGGATTGCAGCGTACGCCTGATCACAGGCGCGGTCTCGCCCGGAGCCGCCTCGGCTGTCGCCTATGAAGCCGCCATGGCGCTCTACGACGATGTCTTCGGCTCGCATGCCGTCACCGACGACAAGAGCGCCATGCAACCGGTCATCGATCACATCAAGGCCAATCTCGACAGGCCGCTCCGCGTTGCCGATCTCACCGAGATCAGCGGCCTGAGCCGCGCGCATTTCTCGCGCTGCTTCGCCGAGAGTGAAGGTCTTCCGCCCGCCGAATTCGTGCTGCAGCAGCGACTGCAGCGCGCGGCGAAGTTGCTGACGAAGGCCGATTTCCTGCCGGTCAAGGAAGTCGCCATCATGTGCGGCTTCGAGGATGCCAATTATTTTTCGAAGGTCTTCCGCCGCCTCTACGGCATCAACCCGACGCAATTCCGCACCAACGGAATGTATGCCAGCCTGGGAACCGCCCGATAGATTCGCACCGCGCTTGGCGTCGGAATCGGGAACGCTTTTGCTTCCCCTTGGTTTAGGACAAGAGAGCCTGATCGCCGCTGCGACAACCCACTCTGAGCGGAGATCAGGCCACAGATGTCAGGGAGTGATCGATGGACAATCCCGATCCGAACAACCCGAGTCCACTGCCGGACAATCCCAATCCCGAGCCGGCCCGGCCGCCTGCCCCGCCGGAGTCTCCGCCGGGAGAACCTCCAGGCGTACCCCCACCCTCGCCGGATCCAATTCCAATGCCGGACCAGGAGCCAATCGGGATTCCTCCTGGCACCCCTTCCGAAATTCCTTCGGAACCGACTTTTCCCGGGCCGACCGCCTGAAGGGCGGTCGGAGTGGAGGATGGCAAGGGTGATTTGGCGGAGCGCTCGAAACGGGTCTTGCCATGGAACGTTTTGCGCTGGCGCTCATTCACCCTTCCATCACGGAATTCGGCGGCAGGGCCTGCAACCAACGGAGGTTAAAATGAAAGTTGGCAACTGCATGACAAAGGACGTCGAGATCGCCAGTCCGCAGCAAACCCTACGTGGTGCGGCAGAAATGATGGGTCGCCTCGACGCCGGCGCGATGCCGGTGGGCGAGAACGACCGGCTCGTCGGCATGATAACCGATCGCGACATCGCAATCCGCGGCGTCGCCCAAGGCAAGACACCTGACGCCAAGGTACGGGAAGTGATGAGCACCGAGGTCAGGTATTGCTTCGACGACGAAGACGCGGAGGATGTTCTGCGCAACATGGCTGATCTGAAAGTGCGCCGGTTGCCGGTGCTTAATCGGGACAAGCGCCTGGTCGGCATCGTTTCGCTGGGCGACCTCGCCACCAACAGCGAGACGGCGACAGCCGGTGAAGCGCTAAGCGGCATCTCGCAACCCGGCGGCGAGCATTCGCAAACGATACACTGACGGCGCACCGTCGACCGGCCTTGCCACGACCGAACCGCCGGCCGGATAGACGCCGGCCTGCCGGTGAAACTGTTCAGAGGCGAACTGGACCGCAAACCGACGAGGAGCAAGCCATGATTACCATGAAGGCCGTCCGTATCCACGACTTTGGTGGACCGGAGGCTCTTTCGCTGGACACGGTTCCGTTGCCTCAGCCGCATGACGACGAGGTCACGCTCAAGGTCTACGCGGCAAGCGTCAATCCCGTCGACTACAAGGTTCGCGAGGGCTCTTCGGGCGCGGATCTGCCCGTTACGCTCGGCAGTGACGTATCCGGCGTGGTGGAACTGTGCGGCACGCGGGCCCATACGCTGAAGAAGGGCGATCCGCTATATGCCATGCTCGGCAACGACCGCGGCGGCAACGCCGAATATGTTGTTGTCAAGGCAACGGAGGCGGCGGCGAAGCCGCAACGTTTAAGCCACGCCGAAGCCGCCGCCGTGCCGCTTGCGGGCCTTACCGCGTGGCAAGGTCTTTTCGATCACGGCGGCCTCAAATCCGGGCAGCGGGTTCTCATCCATGGTGGCGCCGGCGGCGTCGGTCATCTGGCGGTGCAGTTTGCACAGGTTGCGGGCGCCTTCGTCGCGACGACCGTTTCCGCGCAGGATTTCAATTTCGTCCGCGCGCTTGGCGCCGACCAGGCGGTCGACTACAAGAACCAGCGCTTCGAGGAGGTTGTCGAGGACGTCGACCTCGTCTTCGACCTGGTAGCAGGCGAAACACAGGACCGCTCGTGGGACGTGCTCAAGCCCGGCGGGACGCTCGTCTCAACGCTTTCCGAACCGTCGGCGGAGAAGGCCCGCCAGCATCGGGCTCGCGGCGTCTCCTATTTGACCAAGCCGAACGCAGCACAGCTTGCCGAAATCAGCCGCCTCATCGACGCCGGGAAGGTCAGGCCGTTCATGCAGGCAATCTATCCTCTCGAGGACGTCGCCAAAGCCGAGGAACGGCTCGAGAAGCAGCATACGCGCGGCAAGATCGTGCTTCAGGTAGCCGCCTAGCGGACGCAGGCCGTTTCTCCTGTTCAGAAGCCCGGCGGCCGAGAGTTTGACACAGGACGGCGCGCCGGGCCTGGCCGGCTTAGACAGGCGCCGGCCGAAGCAGCATGCGTCGGGTTTGCCGGAATACGCAAATCAAACAAATCAAGGAGATGCAACGGAATGTGAGGCACGTCGCGCCGGCACCGCCGCCCGGGCCGCCGTCCGTGAACTGCGAAGCGAAAGGCACAGCGTTTACCGACAGGCAGGCTGCGTTCCTGCCGGCCTGCTAGCCGCAAAAAACCGCTTCAATCTGTCGGACACCGGCGATAGGCTCGAACCATGTCTCAATCCGCCAATCCGATCTCCATTGCCCGTCGCGATCAGATGTTTCCAGCGCTGGCTGAGGCGGACCTGGACCGCATGGGCCGTTTCGGCGAAGCCGTGTCTTATGCTGCAGGCGAACAGATCGTCAAAGCCGGCGAGCTGGCGCCCGGTCTGATCGTGGTCCTGTCCGGCAAAGTGGATATAATCCAGGGCGGCAGCTTCGGCCGGCGCGAAACGATCGTCACGCACGGTGCGGGCAATTTCGTCGGCGAGCTGGCGCAGCTTTCAGCCCGGCCCTCGCTGGTGGATGTGGAGGCGGTCGAGCCGGTCGAGGCGCTCGTCATCGCCTCGCAAAGGCTGCGGGACCTGATGGTACAGGAAGCAAACCTCGGCGAGCGCATCATGCGGGCGCTGATCCTGCGCCGTGTCGGCCTGCTCGAGAGCGGCACAGCCGGACCGATCATTGTCGGACCGGTCGACAGCGGTGACGTATTGCGGCTGCAAGGTTTCCTAGCCCGCAGCGGACAGCCGCATCGGGTTCTCGATTCCGCTACCGATCCCTGCGCCAAGACGCTGATAGAACGCTTCCATGTCGATATCCACCATTTGCCGATCGTGCTCTGCCCGAACGGCAAGCTGCTGCTCAATCCCGGAGAGAACGAGCTCGCCCGCTGCATCGGCCTGGTGAGGCCGATCGACGCCGACAAGCTGTACGACGTGGCCATTGTCGGCGCCGGACCGGCCGGCCTCGCGGCGGCCGTCTATGCGGCTTCCGAAGGGCTGTCGACGATCGTGCTCGATTGCCGTGCCTTTGGTGGGCAGGCGGGCGCCTCCTCGCGCATCGAGAACTATCTCGGCTTCCCGACCGGCATTTCGGGAATGGCGCTGATGGCGCGCGCTTACAATCAGGCGCAGAAATTCGGCGTCGAAATGGTGATACCGGACGAGGCGAAGCGGCTGGGCAGTGCAAGCGACACGTCGGGCGCCCATTACACGCTCGCCGTCGGCGGCGGGGAGACCGTGCAGGCGCGGTCGGTGGTGATCGCCAGTGGAGCGCGTTATCGCCGCCTTGATATGGCAAACCTGGCGCAATTCGAGGGAACCTCCGTGCACTATTGGGCTTCGCCGATCGAAGCCCGGCTTTGCGCCGGGCAAGAGGTGGCCCTGGTCGGCGCCGGCAATTCGGCTGGCCAGGCTGCTGTTTATCTGGCGGCGCATGTGAAGAAGGTATGGCTGCTGGCGCGCGGCAGCAGCCTGGATGCGAGCATGTCGCGCTATCTGGTGGAGCGCGTCAGGGCACAGCCGAACATCGAGGTGCTGGCTGAGACCCAGATCACGGCGCTGGAAGGCGACGACGGCAATCTTGGCAATGTACGCTGGCGCAACCGCGACACGGAGACAGCACGTCCGATCCACCATCTCTTCCTGTTCATCGGCGCCGATCCGAACACCGATTGGCTGGCGCAATGCGGCTTGGCGTTGGACGCGAAGGGCTTCGTGCGCACTGGGCCGGACATTGGCCAAGCGGGTGCGCTGGAGACGAACCGCAGCGGCGTGTTCGCCATCGGCGACGTGCGCGCTGGCTCGATCAAGCGCGTCGCCGCTGCCGTCGGTGAAGGTGCCCAGGTGGTTGCGGCGCTGCATGCATATCTCGCGCAAGGCGGCAGTCTCGCCGTGGCGCCTCAACTGGCCAGGAGCGCATGATGGCGGACGAATGCAGGCATGCCGGGGACATTCGCGACGTGACGCCGAGCGCGCTCGGCTGCGAGGAATGCCTGAAGAGCGGTTCGCAGTGGGTGCATCTGCGGCTCTGCCGCACATGCGGCCATGTCGGCTGCTGCGACGACTCGCCCAACCGTCATGCCACCAAGCATTTTCGGGCAACCGGCCATCCCGTCATCGAAGGCTACGATCCGCCGGAAGGCTGGGGATGGTGCTACATCGACGAAATCTTCCTCGACCTCGGCGACCGCACTACGCCGCAAAACGGTCCAATACCGCGCTTCATTTGAGCTTTTTTGCCAGCGTCCCGCTAGTCCAAGGCTGCTTCGGCTTGGGCGGGGATATCGCGCCCCTCTGGTGGTGCCAATGAACGCTCGCGCATGTGCCTGACGGTCTGAAGGACACGATCGGCAAGGGATGCAAGCGCGCCCTGTGCCGTGCGCGTTCCGATGACGGATTCCAGCGTAACCGCCTGCGTTGAGAATTTGTGTTTGAACGACTCTGCACCACAGAGGAAATCGACCACGCTCAAGCCGTGATCGATCGACCACTGTACGTAATCCATCAACAGGATCACACCCGGCGACGCCCGGCCGAAATCCGGATCGAAGGTCGTTACGAAGGCCATCATCACGTCGTGCTGGACGAAGTTGATCGACACCGCGACCATTATGCCATTGCATTCCAGGACGAAGATATGCAGCACGCCGGCGTGCGCCAGCGCGTCGACGAGCGCGGCGAGTACCGGCACGCCCTCTTCGAACAGGTCGGACTCACGCATGCGCTCGGTCAGCCATTTCCGCTTCAAGGCCGCGAGGCGCTCCAGTACCGGTTGCAGCGGCTCGTCGGGGGCAAGCAGGCGAAATCTCACCTCTCCGGTTTCTTCCAGCGCTTTGAGGCCGCGCCGATAGTTCTGGCGCGTCTTTTTCGACTGATCCGCGAACCATGCCGCTCCGCTTTCCCATTGTCCGGCAACGCGATAGCTGACTTCCGTTCGGTGAAACGGACGAAGCCTGATGCCGCTGGAAGCTCCCGGCGTGAAAATTTTGCGGGCCGCCGCATCCGGTGAGAGACGATTGATCAGGGCAAGATCGAAGCCACCGGCATCGCAGAGTTGGCTCCATAGCTCCTGCAGCGCCGACAACGAGCAGTCCGGGGCAACGAGAATATCTCCATAGTCGGTATAGCTGCCGGCCGCCCATTCGAGAAACCGCAGCCCCCTGCGCCTGCCGATCGCCAGCGGAACGACGGCAACGAGTTTCTCGCCCTTCCACACCAGGCCGATCCGCAACGCGCGCTGGTCACGGCGTTGTACGGTACTCCACCATGCCGAAATCCAGGCATGGCTTTGAAAGATCAGCCCGTCGGTACGATGCCAAAGGTCCATCCAAGCGGCTTCGACCGCCGCCAGGCGATCCGCCGAACGGACGATTTCCAGACGCTCCGCGCCTAGGACGTCGATGGAAACAACGGTGTTCATGAAGGAGAACTGTCCTGTGGCTGCGCGACCACATTGGGCCGCCTGTGAAACAGTCGCATGACATGCCTTGTCATCTTCTTGAGCGGCAGGACGTAGAGCCCAAAGAGCGACTGATAATCGCGCACATCGCGATCGATCAGGCCAAATTTCAGGTCTTCATCAGGCTCCGGGACAAATTGCGTTCCGAACAGCCGATCCCAGAACGAAAAAAGCAGGCCGAAATTCTTGTCATAATGACGTGGGTCGATGCTGTGATGCACCTGGTGCCAGTGCGGACACAGGATGATGTTGTTCAACGGGCCGAACGAGATCTTGAGATGCGTATGGCGAACAAAATCCATCATAAGGATGTTGCGGATGACGTAGACGTTGATGCCGAAGATAGCGACCTCTACCGGATCGAGTGCAATGAGGCTCCAGATGCCGAAGCAGATGCCCGGGATGACGCCATCCCACATACGGTTCATCAGATCGTCCAGCGGATGAACCCGGTCCTTGGTGATCCCCACCATCACCTCGGCCGAATGATGCACCTTGTGCAATTCCCACAGGAACGGGAAGCGGTGCTGGGCGACGTGGTAGAGGTAGTAGGAAATATCATAGGCGACCAGCATGGTTGCGGTGAAGATGACGATCGTCATCGGTCCCGCCGGGCCGCCGAGAAGCGGCGCGTGGATGTTAAGGAGCCAGCCGATTGCCTCGCGTGTGCCGTAGCCCACCGCGACGACGAAGGTGACGCCGGCAGGAATGAGCAGGAAAGGCATCATCGCCCGTTTCGTGATCCAGAACAGGGCGTCGGCTCGCGCCGACGGGTGCAGGATGACTTCCGCCGGGAAGGCGAAGTCGAAAAAGTCCCTGAGGGACTTATGTTCGGCAGTTCGCCAGTAGGCGATCACCGCGCTGCCCAGTGCGGTGAGGAGAAGCAGGCCGAGCGTGGTCAGATTGACGTTCGAAAGCTTTTCCACAATCGCTCTGGCAAATTCGGAAAACATCGTTGCAGCGGCTCCTGGGGCGAATTGCAAAGCACGAAATCCCCGCCACACCTGCTACGCCGCCTGCAACCAGTGGCTGTTGCGGGCGCAGCGGGCAAAGCAGGCTGGATGATGCGAGACTAGCAGATCAACGGTAACGAAACCGCTAAATGTCCAAACGTAATTAATGTCGAATACGGCTGGAACTCGCCCGGCAACTCTACGTTGGCGCCGGTTTTTGCCGTTGCGGCGGGTGAATTGGGGCAAGATGGATATGGATTCCGGCTTCGCCCACTTCACCGTGCCAGGCGAGGCGTTCGGCTTGCTGCCTGGTGCCAAAACGCAGTGAAACCCAACCGCCTTGCCCCGGCATGTCACCGCCGGCGCGGATATCGAGCGCGGCATCAGGAAAGCGGATGGCCAATAGCGCCTCGTCGCCGCGCAACACCGTGACCGTGTTTTCATGCCGGTCGGTATGGAGGCCGGCGGCCAGTTGGAAGACGATCTCGGACTGATGCTTGCCGCTGAGCAGTTGGTCGGTGATGAGGATGCCATCGGCCTGGCGCGCCAAAGTGCGCTGATGCATGACGCCGAAGCGGCTTCTATACCCGTCGTGCCGGCCACACAGCCTCCAGTGCGTTCCAGGCTCGCTGTCCACCAGCGTCGCAACTGCCTTGTGCGACCAGTTGAAATTCCCAGCGATGGTGCTTTGGTTTTTACCCTCGATGTTCAGCGTGTTGTGCGCCGGCGTGGAGCGGAACCAGTCGCGCCATGCGCCTCCCGAACCGTAGAGCCAGGTGCCCGGATCGACCAGCACCGGCTCACCGTCGATGCACAGGCTGAGCGACAGCGCGTCGGCATGGCCGTGCGCCGCTATCGAGAGATAACCGAGCGGTCCATGATCGAACGTCAGTTCGACATCGCGGCCATTCATTGCTCCGCGCCAGACGGAGAGCCCACCTCGCGCGAATGTCTGCAAGCCATGCACCGCCGGTGCCGGGCCCGACGGTGCACCAAAGAAAAGCGAACGAAAGTCGTCGGGCCCCGGCGCGTTGCCCGGCGTCCCCAGTAAGCTTTGGATGGCGGCCGCGACGGATCGGATATAGTTCGGCTCGTCCCCCAGCTTCAGCACGCGGCCCTCATCGTCGTCGCCGAAGCGGGCGGCTTTCAGTGGCAGCCAGCCGACGAAATTGGCGAAGGCACCCAGACGCGCTTCGACAGCGGGCGGAAACGGCGTTCCCGCCTGGCGTGCCGCGGCGGCGCACAGCAAGATGAGTTCGGCGCTGAAGGCTGCGTAGGTCGGCGTTTGCTCGGCACCGGCGCCGTCGGCGAGTATCTGCTTGTGCGTCTCATTCAGGAGGGCGCCGTGGGCGATTTCGGATTCGGCCCCGAGCGCCAGGCCGACCAGATATTCGCCAGCCAATTCTGCGACGAGATGGTTGTTGGCGGAGGAATATCGCGATGGAAACCGCGGCAGCCAATAGGCGCTTGCCGCGAGTATCTCACCGGCTTTCCGCAGGGTCGCCGGGTCAAGCCGGTCGCCAACGAGGTCCAGGGTGACGATCAGGCTGATGGCTCGCAGCGCTACCTCGATGCCGGACGCCCAGCCAATGCCTCGGAACGGCGGATTGGCGGAATGCCAACTGCCGATTGCCACCTCGATGGCCCTCCGGGACCGATTGTCCTCGCTGAGGAGCAGGTGTGCAGCCAGTGGCGGCAATTGCTGCAGCCGGTTGATTTCCCAGACATATTTTATATCGCCAAGGTCGCCGCCATGGCGAAAATCGATGTCGAAAGTATGAGCCTCGGAGCCAGGCCAAAGCGTGCCGGTCACCGGATCAAGACGCCAAAGCTCAGCAGGAAACAAAACATCGGGCTCGCGCTTTGGCCATGTCCGCCCGAGTGCCGAAAACCGGCCCTGAAGCGTCTCTTGCGCGGCCGCCGCTATGGCTTGCCGTTGAGCGTCGGTCGCTGCCAGCACAGCGTGGCGAAATCCCGGCAGCACCGGGTGCAACTGCGGCGATGGATAGCGCTCCCACCCATCATCGCGGCGGCGCGACGCGATCCTTCGACGTTGCTCGCTCAGCCGGTGCAACACCTCGGCCGGTCCCATGCTGCGCAATCGGTTGATGTACCAGCCGATTCTCATGCACGCCCCGTCAACGTTTCGGTCCTTGTATACCATGCCGTCGAAAAGCTGCGCGCCGGCAATCTTCTTTCCCGTTCGTTGCGGGTAATATCTCCGGCGACCATGCGGAGAGAGCGATGAGAAAAGCGGTGTGTGTTGTTGCCTGGGTGCTCGCCTTGGTTATGGCGGCCGAGGCAGCGCCCATCCCTCTCAAGCGCGGCGTTGGCGTGCATGAGTGGCTCAACTGGTCGCCGGTGGAGAAAGACGGAACCTACGTTTGGCCGCCCTATCGCAGCGAAAAGGAGTGGCTTGCGGGAAGCAGGCCGTTCACCGATTGGCCGGCCGGGGAGGTGTTTGCCCACATCCGATCGATGGGCTTCGACTTCGTCCGGCTGAGCGTCGATCCCGGCCCTCTGCTTGCCAGCGAGGGCGCCAGGCGGCAGCAGGCGCTGGACATACTTGCCGCCGCCGTCGAGCGGATCACGTCGACCGGCCTCAAGGTGGTTTTCGACCTGCATGGCGTCACTCAGGTTCCGGACTACAGCATGGAGATGATCTACGGCGGCGCCGACAGCGAGGGCGTCGCCGGCTACCGCCAGATGGTTGTGGCGGTCGCCGCCATGCTGGTCAAGATAGGCACCGACAAAGTCGCCCTCGAGCCTTACAACGAGCCAGCATATTACCCTTGCGATCCAAGCGGCAGCGATGACTGGCAGCGGATCATGGCGGGGACCGTCCACGACATTCGAGCGGTCAGCAGCGAACTCACCATCGTTGCGACCGGCGCCTGCGGCGGCAGCATTGCCGGACTGGTCAACCTCAGCCCCGGCTTTGATGACCCAAACCTCTATTACAGCTTCCATATGTATGAGCCGCACAGCTTCACCCACCAGCGGCCCGACGACACAAACAGCTTTGTTTCGGGACTTCCCTGGCCTGCCGACAGCAGTACACCCGAAGTGGTGACCGAAACCCTTAGGGCGCGGATGGAAGCTGCCGGCTTGAGCACGGTCGAGCAGATGATGAACATGGCCACCGCGCGCGAAGCAGTAGCGAAATATTTCGAGCAGAACTGGGGGCAGAGCCAACTCGAGACGAGCTTTCGTCAGGCCGTCGACTGGGCTGAAGGCCATGGCATTCCAAGCCGGCGGCTCTTCATGGGCGAATTCGGCGCTATCCTCATGTCAGCGGACGGCCGCATGGGCGCCTTCGAGGCCGACCGTTCGCGCTATCTCAAGGCGGTGCGCCGAGAGGCCGAACGCTTCGCGATCCCATGGTCTGTCTGGGAGTTCTCCAATCGCTATGGGATGAGCCTCATCCGGCCCGATGGCCCGCCGGTGCCCGACCCGGAGATGCTGCAGGCACTGGGCCTGCCCTAATTGCCGTCAGTTCTCGTCGCGGATGAGCAGCCGTCAACTTCGATCCTCTCAACGCCAGGTTGGATCGAGAACGGCCTGTGGCAGTTCCCTCGCGGCTCGATCTGTTAGCCACGAAGTGTTTAATACATTTGTTGTACTGGAGTGAGGAATACGCGCGCCTAGGGGGAACAATGTGTGGAATTGCCGGGTGGATCGGCCGAAGGGCCGAGAATCCACAAGAGCGGGCCGCCAGAATGTCAAATGCATTGCGGCATCGCGGTCCCGATGCCGAAGGCATCGAGTTCTTGGACTTGAATACTGGCGAGGAACAATTGGCATTGGTCCATCGCCGCCTGGCGATTATTGACTTAGCGCCAGAGTCAAATCAGCCGATGCATATCGAGGACGGCCATCTCAGAATAATTTTCAACGGCGAAATATACAACTATATCGAGCTGCGCCAGGAACTGATCGGCCTCGGCCATCATTTTCGAACGCGCTCCGATACCGAGGTGCTGCTCAGAGCTTATGATCAGTGGCACTTGTCCATGTTCGACCGGTTGAGCGGCATGTTCGCTTTTGCGCTCTGGGATGCTCAGAGGCACGAATTGATCCTCGCCCGTGATCCGTTTGGCAAAAAGCCCCTTTACCTCATGCAAAGCGAAAAACTGCTGTCCTTTGCCTCAGAGATCAACGCGTTGTTGTCATCGCAGCCAAATGCGCAGCAACTCGATTTGGACGCTGTGCACGAGTACCTGCGCTGGCGTTACGTGCCTGGACCGCGCACGCTTTTTAAACAAATCCGCAAGCTCAACCCCGGAAGCTATGCCGTTTGGTCGCAAGGGACTGTGACGGAAACGCGCTATTATACGCCTCCAGATCAAACGGACCTGACCGAGGACATCGACCACGAAACCGCCAAGCGACGATTTCTGGAACTGCTCGACCATTCCGTCGAGATCAGAATGCGCAGCGATGCACCTTTCGGCGCCTTTCTCTCCGGAGGCCTCGACTCGTCAGCAATCGTGGCCCTGATGACCAAGCACAGCGACAAGCCCATTCGCACATTTTCGGTCGGTTTCAGCGAACCGGCCTATAGTGAACTTCCATTCGCCCGACGTGTCGCCGATCATTTCAAGACCGATCATTGCGAACTGGTCATAGAAGCGGACGACCTGATTGACCACCTGCCGAAGTTGATTCGCCATCTGGGGGCGCCCGTTTCACAAAGTTCGGACATTCCGATTTACCTGATGTCGGAGCGAGCCTCACAGGACGTCAAGATGGTGCTCACAGGTGAAGGGGCAGACGAGGTTCTCGGCGGGTATCCCAAACATCGCGCAGAGTCACTGGCTGGAATCTACCGGTCGCTCGTTCCAGCCTTGCTCCACAACAACCTCCTCGCCCCTTTGATACGTGCCATGCCTGGCGCATCGGCCAAGTTCGATACATTTGCCCGAAGCGCGGGTGAAAGGGACTTTGCCACCCGGATGATCTCCTGGTTTGGAGCCATGACAGAGCAGGAACACAGTCGCCTCATCGGTGCGCCGGCCAATTGCCGCAATGGACGCAACAACTTACCGTTTTCCTCAAGCGCGACAGCATCCCATCTTCGCCGCGCGCTATTTTTCGATCAGACATCGTGGTTGCCCGACAATCTCCTGGAACGAGGCGACCGGATGATGATGGCCGGTTCAATCGAAGGAAGAATGCCGTTCCTCGATCGCGATCTGGTTGCGTTCGTCAGCAAATTGCCCGATCGCTACAAGGTGGGTTGGCGGAAGGGCAAGCTGATCTTGCGCAGCAGCATGGCCAACATACTTCCGGAGGAAATTCTCAACCGCCGCAAGATCGGATTCAAGGTGCCCGTCGCCGAATGGTTTCGGGGGTCGATGAGGAACTACGTGCACGATCACCTTTGCTCGCCTAACTCCGTCATTCGCAGCTATTTGAGCCCGAAACAGCTTGATCAAATCGTCTCGGAACACACCACGGGTGCCGCAGACCACGAAAAGCTGATATGGGCGCTGTTGAATTTGGAGATATTCCACCGCGAATTCAGGCTTGAGGCGCCGCCGCGATCATCAGCCTCACCGCTTGACCGGTTGACGGCTTGACGCCGCCGACCGCCAGACATCGCAGATTGCGCCGACAAAGGGGGCGAGTTCAAGCCGTTCCCGATGCACGGCCATGGCACCGGCACCAAGCCTCGCCCTCAGTGCTGGGCTCTCCACGAGGCGGCCCAGCGCGTCGGTCAACGCAGTAACATCGCCTGGCGGCACCAGCAGCCCGGATTGCCCGTCGGTAATTATGTCTTCGACCGCGCCAACCGGGGTTGCCACCACCGCCAAACCGGCTGCCATGCCTTCGATCACCGACATAGGCAGGTTTTCGGCGAAGGAGGGAAGAACCAGAATATCCGCGAAAGAGAGCAGCGACGCGACATCGTCGGGTCCCACCCAACCCGGAAAGGCGATCCGGTCTGCGATCCCTAGCCCGGCCGATTTTGCCCGTGCCGCATCGATTTCGCCATCGCCGGCAATCGTGGCGCGCCAGTTCTTGACGGGGTTCATGCGGTGCAGCGCGTCCAACAATTGCGGTACGCCCTTGCGGTCGCCGATACGACCCAGGAACAGGATATGCACGTGGCCGCCGCCACCGACGTGCGCCAGCGACGGGACTTCGGTCGCATTGGGCACGATCACGATATTGCCGGCAGCGCCTGGCGCCCGGCTGGCGACGAAATCGCGCCAAAGCCTGCCCAAAACGATCACCCGATCGGCATGCTCGAACAGAGCTTTGATACGGCGGCTTATGAACCCGTGATCGTCTTTCCAGAATGTCTGATACTGCGCCCCGTGCAAATGCAGGACATAGGGTATCGACAGCAGCCGTGCGCAGGCGGCGATCACCATCTTGCGATAGGTGCTGCCGGAGACTGAGATGTTGATATGAACGACATCGGCGCGTCCAGCCAGACGCGCTTTAAGCATCCGCAAGCAAAAGCCGAGCATATAGAAGATCGAAAGTCCGACATGCCCCGAGCCACGACTGGCAAGGAAGCGCACATCGATGTCGGTGACTTCTTGCCGTTCGAACTCCTGCTTCAGCGCCCCCATGATGCGGTCGATGCCGCCCTGGCCCGAAACGCCCGACGGCGTCGCGACCAGGACATGTATTTTTCGATCGGATATGAGGCGCTGCAACATGATGGTACTCTAAATAACACAGATCGGGTAACTGCAAAGCAAACGTTCCCGATAAGGTTTACGGCAAATCTTTTAGTTCAAACTGAATCTGTTCACCCTTCGCCGTCATCGCGCTGGATTTTCCGCCAATCGGCGGCTAGTCGAAGGTGAATTTTCCAGGGACACGCCTTTGCTGCTCCGTTCCACGCTCATTTATGCTCCGGCGATCCTGCTGACACGAATTTCGGCGCTGCTCCTGCTGGTCGTCGTGACGCGTTTGATCGACCAGACCGAGTATGGCCTGCTCACTCTGGTGGTGACCGTCGGCGAAATGACCGACATTGCCGTCACCAACTGGCTACGCATTGCCTTGCTCAGGCTTGGCGGCAAGGGCGAAGTCAGCCGCGGCAGCCTGATGCTGGCCGGGCAGGTGTTGCTTGCCACCACGGCACTGGCGCTGGTCATATCGGTAGGCGCGTCGGCGGTGGTCGTGCCGGAACGCTGGGTCGAGTTCGCGATCGCGGTCTGCGGCTATCTGGTCGCCGGATCTATCAGCCGCTTCGCGTTGACGGTGCTGCAGATGCAGCAGCGCCATTCGGTCTATTCGATGCTCGAAGCACTGCGTGCCCTGCTGCAACTCGCGCTTCCGATCGGCGCCATCCTTATCTTCCAGGATAGCTTTCTGACGGTATCGCTCGGCTCGAGCCTCGGCGCCTTGATTGCCGGCATCGTGGCAGGCATCATGGCATCCCGACGCGTCGTTACCGGTCCGCCGCGTTTCACCCACAGAGACTTCTTTGCGCTCGGTGTGCCGCTGATCATCATGGCGCTGGTTGGCTTCGGGCTCAACAGCGCGGAGCGTCTGTTCCTCAAGGTCTATTACGATGCCAGCGCTGTGGCGATCTTCGCCGCAGCCTATGCGCTGGCACGCCAACCGATCGATATGGTCGCCAACGCCATCAACATGGGCGCCTTTCCCGAGGTGGTCAGCCGGTTCGACGAGGACGGGCCCGCGGCATCGGGTCGGTTGCTGTCGCAGCTGATGGCCTTGATGATGCGCCTTTGCTTGCCGATTGCAGCGATGCTGGTCGCGCTCAGCAGCGATATCACTGAGCTCATGCTGCCCTCGCAATATCACGGCCGCTTCGGCCTGCTGTTTCCGATCATTGCCTTCAGCGTGCTGTGTGCCAACCTCACGAGCTTCGTCTATGGCGTCGTGGTGCACGCGCACAAGCGGCCGTGGCTGCTGATCATCGCAAATCTCTTCGGCTCGGCGGCAACAATCGCATTGTCTCTGCTATTGATCCCTTCGATGGCGGAGATCGGCGCCGCTTTGGCGCTGGCGGGCGGCTCGGTGGTGGGCTCCATAACCTGCATCATCATCAGCGAACGGCTCACGCCGGTGCCGGTGCCGTGGCGCGACATTGGCGTTTCGGCAATCATCTCGCTCAGCACAGGGGTGGCCGCCAAGCTTGCCAGCATGGTGGCCGGCGATGTGCCGGCAATCTTCTCGCTTATCGCCGGCGGCACCGCCGGAGCTGCGGTTTTCTTCGGGCTGACCTCGCTATTCCACCCTGTGGCAGCGACGCAATTCCTCGCCCAGCTGCGGGCGCGGCTACGGATCGCGTAATTTCGCAAGCGATCTGTAAGCGGGTATTTCCGAGGCTTACAACACATGGTGTACCTTGCCGGAGACGGGCGCTTGCATACCGGACATTCAATCTCCGGGTGTTCGGGTCATGAGAGGAGGCGCCATAGTGGTCCGCACGTCGCGCTCGGCGGAAAAACGGACGATTGAAAAGCTGCAATCATCGGCATTAGTCGAACCCGGCTTTTTTTCCAAGCCTGAGGGGGCAGCGTGATTTCCCGATCCAAGAAGGTTGAACAATTTCGCGTTCTTCATAAATCCGGCTGCTTCCTGATCCCAAACCCATGGGACGTAGCCGGCGCGCGAATGATGGCTGGTCTGGGTTTTAGGGCGCTTGCGACAACATCTTCGGGTTACGCCTTCTTGAAGGGAAAGAAGGACGGAGCAAAGGAAGTCGGCCGCGACGAAAGCTTGGCATATGCCGCCGAGATCGCCGCCTCGACGACCGTGCCGGTCACTGCCGATTTGGAAGATTGTTATGAAGACACACCAGAAGGCGTGGCTGAAACCGTCCGGCTTGCCGCCGAAGCGGGATTGGCTGGACTTTCGATCGAAGATCGACAACCAAAGCCTGGCCAGCCAATACGCGATTTTGATGCTGCGGTGGCACGTGTAGCGGCGGCGGTTGCAGCTGCTCGAAAATACGACATCGTGCTCACCGCCCGCGCCGATGGGGTGGGTAAAGGCGTGTATGGTCTCGACGAGGCGATTCGCCGCCTAAAGGCCTTCGAAGCTCTTGGCGCTGAGGTGCTGTATGCGCCGGGTGTCCCGGATCTGGCGTCTCTCGAGCAGATTTGCAGCTCTGTCAGCGTGCCGGTCAATCATGTCCTCGGCCAAGGTGTTTCCGGTCTCACGTTTGAGCAGATTGCCGGGGCGGGCGTACGGCGGATAAGCGTGGGCGGGTCACTTGCGCGCGCGGCTGGCGGAGCACTAATGAAAATAATCCAGGAGATCGCAATGGGGAACTATGCGGCGTTGGCAAGCGCTCCGGCCTGGAACAGCCTTCGCGATCCTAAACCCGTAATCTAAGTCCGAAAGGGTGACGCGCCCCCGGCTGCAACATGCCGGAAGGCGGGCGCTTACCTTGATATTTGAGAGGCCATGATTCGAAGACCGGCATCTACGATCGTGACACTCAGATAACCCAATGTTAAGCGCCGTTTTCCAAGTCACGGCCTTAGTCTCGGGAGTTCGAACGTCGCTCCCACGGCCAACGCCTGTTTTATGGGTGAACGCGAACCTATAAACCGGCGTTTCGGCGCCAGCGACGCTCCCAGAACTCCCGGCACAGCAGCCCGGCATAGGCAGTGTTGGTGTGGTAGTAGCGGCGCCACAAGCGTCGCGGCTCCTGGACCACGCGGAACAGCCACTCCAGGCCGGCTGCTTGTATCAGCCTCGGCGCACGGGCAACCTTGCCGCCATAGACATCGAAACTGCCGCCCACGCCCATCACGAAGCTTGCGGCGAGTTCGTCGCGGTAGCGCTTGAGAAATCGCTCCTTACGCGGTGTCGGCATGGCCACCAGCAGGCAGTCGGCGCCCGACGCGTTGATCGCCGCGACGATCCCGGCCTCATCCTCCGGCTTGAAATAGCCGTTGCGCATCCCCGCTATGACCAGGCTCGGATGGTCCTTGGCAAGTCTCGCTACAACCGCGTCGAGAACGTTCTGTTCGGCCCCCAGCAGATAGGGCCTGAACCCACGCTTCGCGCAGAGGCTCAGCAGATTGATCATGATGTCGACGCCCGCCACCCGCTCGGGCAGCGCGACGCCACACAGACGTGCGCCCCAAAGCACGCCGATCCCGTCGACATTGACCACGTCCGCCCCTGCAACATCCTCGCGCAGTTCGGCATTCTGGCGCATGGTCACCAGCTTGGCGACATTCACGACCACATGATGCAGCGGCCGCCGCACGGTCATCGCCTCGTCGGCGATGGCCAGCGTCTCAGCCATCGTCAGCGCATGGATCGGTGCGCCAAGGAACTCCCGGCGCCGTGATGCCAACAGGGAATGCTGCGCCCAAGCCGGGTCGTGCGCGTTCATGCAGCCTGCTCCCTTGCGAGCGTCACTTGTGCGACTTCTGGTTTCTTGCCTTCGATACGGGCGTCGGGCTTGCGTGCCTTGCGCCAGGTCCATAGGCCCCTTGTATCGACGAGCTTCTTGTCCTTGAGCGCTTCGGGGTCTACCAGATTGAACTGCCGATGGTCGACCAGGAGGACGACGATATCGGACTTGTCGATGGCCGAAAGTGCGTCGGTGAACACGATGCCCCTGCCCTCGAGTTCATGCGGCAGCGCATTTGTGTTGGGTTCAGCCGCAATGATCTTCACATTGGGGTTATCGGACAGAAGCTTCACCACCTCGACGGCCGGGCTCTCGCGCAAATCGTCGATATTGGCTTTGAAGCTGAGGCCAAGACAGGCGATCGTTTGCTTGCGGGAGGGGTCGAGCAAGGCCTCGATATCCCTGACCACCGACATGGGCCGCTCGGAATTGATCCGGCGTGCGGAAGCCATCAGCCGCGTGCTGTTGGGTGCGGCGTCGATGATAAAATATGGATCGACCGCAATGCAGTGACCGCCAACGCCCGGGCTCGGCTGGAGGATGTTCACGCGAGGGTGCCGATTGGCGAGATCGATCACTTCCCAGACATTGAGCGACAGGTCCTGACACACTGCGGCAAGCTCATTGGCGAAGGCGATGTTGACGTCGCGGAACGCGTTCTCGGTAAGTTTCACCAGCTCAGCGCTTTCGGCCGTCGTCATGAACAGGTCGCCGGTGACGAAGGTTGAATAGAGTGCCGCGGTCCGTTCCGACGATTTGCGGGACAATCCGCCGATCGAGCGATCGTTATTGATCAGCTCGGTCAGCACCTTTCCCGGCAGCACGCGCTCGGGCGAATAGGCGACCAGCACATCGGCGTCTTCGCCATGCAGGACAGGAAATTTGAGGTCAGGCCGCAACTCGGCAAGCAGCCCGTTCATGATGCGTGTCGTGCCGACCGGCGATGTCGATTCCAACACAACAAGGTCTCCCCGATTCAGCACCGGGGCGATGCTTCGTGCCGCCGCCAGCACGTAGGTCACGTCCGGCCTATGGTCGTGGGTCATCGGGGTCGGCACGGCGATGATATACGCATCCGCCGGCTGCGGCGTGCTGTAGGCCTTGAGCTTGCCGTTCGCCACGACCTTCTGGATCAGGCCGTCAAGGTCCGGCTCGACGATGTGGATTTCGCCGCGATTGACTTTCTCGACGACCGCTCCGTTCACATCGACGCCAATGACGTCGAGCCCTCGGCTGGCGAAAATGGCGCAGGTCGGCAGGCCGATATAGCCCATGCCGATTACGGAAACGGTTTTGATTTCAGCCATGATGCAGCAGTTCCTCAACAATCCGGTTACTGGCCCGGCCATCGCCATATGGGTTGTGTCGTTCCGCCATGCCGCGATAGGCAGCCTGATCGTCGAGCAGGCGATTGGCGTTGAACAGGATTTTCTCGACATCGGTGCCGACGAGGCGGGCGGTGCCGGCCACGATCCCCTCGGGTCGCTCGGTATTCTCGCGCATCACCAGCACCGGCTTGCCGAGCGAAGGCGCTTCTTCCTGCACGCCGCCGCTATCGGTAAGCACCAGATAGCTCTGCTTCTGCAGATACAGGAACGGCAGATAGTCCTGCGGCTCGACCAGATGGATGTTCGGCACGCCTTCCAGCTCTGCGTTGACCACCGAGCGCACATTGGGGTTTGGATGGACAGGGTAGACGATCTGCACGTCTCCGCGCGCCGCCAATCCTTTCAACGCCGTACAGATGCGCTGGATGCCGCCGTCGAAATTCTCGCGGCGATGGCCGGTGACGAGGATCATTTTCTTCGTAGGGTCGAGGAAGGGGAAACGGGCGGCGAGCTTCGCGTTCATCAACCTGTCGGCATCGATCGCGCTTGAAAAATGCAACAGCGTGTCGATCACGGTGTTACCGGTCACGAAGATAGTGCTTTCGGCTTTTCCTTCGGCGATGAGGTTGTCGCGCGCCTGAACGGTCGGCGCAAAATGCCAGGTGGCGATGTCGCCGGCAATCTTGCGATTCAGTTCTTCAGGAAACGGCGAGTTGATGTTGTGGCTGCGCAATCCTGCTTCGACATGAGCGACCGGGATGCGCTTGTAGAAGGCAGCCAGAGCCGCGGCCATCGCCGTGGTGGTGTCGCCCTGTACCATGACGATATCGGGCTTCGCCTTGTCCAGCACCTCCGCCATGCCCAAGAGCACGCGCGAGGTCACGTCGAACAGCGACTGGCCGGGTTGCATGATGTTGAGATCGTGATGCACCGGCAGGCCGGTCAGTTCGACAACCTGGTCGACCATCTCGCGATGCTGGGCGGTGATGCATATTTCGGTGATGAAGCCTGGATGAGCAAGGGCGGCGCGCGCCACCGGAAAGCATTTGAGCGCCTCCGGCCTCGTGCCGAACACGATCAGCAGTTTCCGCCTGGACGGCAGTTTTGGACGTGAAAGGACGTTCATTGCTGATCCTGGCCGCCTGCAGCTCTCGAAACATGCCGACTATTGTCCGCAACAGCCATAATAGCGCCGGAAAACGCCTTCGTGATCTCAATTCTTAATATATGATTAACAACCAAGGCCGCGTTCTCCCGGGTTAACTCTTGTGAAAGGTCGGGCTGACAAATAGTCTATGGTAGTAGTCTTGAAAAAGAATATATTGGATTGACTAATATTTTAATCATCGGCCACGCCGACGCATCCCGGCGCTGGGAAAATGAGCTTCTGGTGCGGTTGAGCGCGGCTGGACACGTTGTCTCGAGTTGCCGCGCGCCGACGCCTGAAGCCAACGCGCGCGGGATGGATAATGTGCTGGCGCTCGAGGGCCGGCGCTTCGGCCCCTCACTGGCAAGCCGTTCCGAGCCGTTGCCGTCCGGCGATACCGGCCCCGCCGACCTTATAGTCGATCTCACCGCTACCGCCGCACGACGGGGCACGCCTGTCCTGACGCTCGAATTTTGTGGCCGCAGCAGCTTTGCCGCGGGCATGACCGAGATACTGGCGAGCGGGCGGCTACCCGAACTCACCGCCCGCTTCGACGGCGTTGCCATCGCCAGGGCGCGGCCGATGATCAGCGATCGGCTCTGGCTGTCCCGCAGCAGCAACGACCTGCTCGCCGGCGCCATCTCCCTGATTGCCCAATGTGTCGCCCGCTTTTCCACGGGCAAACTTGCGCCGATTGCCGAGAGCCCGGCGCCACCCCTGCAGAAAGGCGGATTTATCCGGCACTATCTGCCCTTTTTCGGCAGGGGATTGGTCGACCGTGCCGTGCAAAAACTGCGACGTGGCCGGCGCCCCTTCTATTGGCAGGTTGCTTACCGGCTGATCGACGGTCCAGGCGTCGCCGAAACCGGACAGCTGGATGGCAAGCCGTTCACCGTGCTTGCCGATGACGGGCAGCGATTCTACGCCGATCCGTTCGTTCTCGAACGCGACGGCCGCCACTATCTTTTTGTCGAGGAGTTCCCCTACGCCACCGGCCGCGGCGTGATTTCCGTCGCTGAACTTGGCGACGACGGCGTTTTCGGCGTGCCGAGGTTGGTGCTGGAGGAAGCGCATCACCTGTCATATCCGCAGGTGTTCGCCCACTCCGGCGAAATGTTCATGATTCCTGAAAGCGCTACGGCACGCGAACTGGTGCTCTACCGTGCCGTGCAGTTTCCGGATCGCTGGGTACGCGATACGGTGCTGATCGCGGACAGGGATTTCAACGACGCCACGCTGCTAGAATCCGACGGCCGCTTCTGGTTGCTGGGGACGGAGCGGTTCAGTCACGGCAGCGCGTCGGACACGATGACCGTCTATTCCGCCACGGCGCTGCGTGGGCCTTGGGTAGCGCATGCGCTCAATCCCGTCGCCGTCGATCACTCGGCCACTCGGCCGGGCGGCGCTTTCATCCGTCAGGGCGACGCCTTGCTGCTGCCGGTGCAAAACGGCTCGAGAGCCTATGGCGGTGGCCTGGGGTTGATGCGGCTGGATCGGCTTAATGATTTCGACGTCCGTTTTGAACTGCCCCGCCCAATCGATCCGGGGCCGGCATGGGCGCGGGCGGGTATCCACACGCTCAATCGCGCCGGCGATGTCGAGGTCGTGGATAGCGCCGGCTGACCGGATCCGAGGTCCGTGCTTAACGAGACCCGGCCGGGTTTGGGTGGGATGCAGCGGCCGAAGGCATGCTCTCGAGCTGGCCTCTATCGGGCTGCTTCCTATAGGCAAGCAGCAACACCACGATAATCGCGATTTCAGGCGATTTTGATGAGAGCGCGTTGTTCGACAGCGCAGCAAGCAGGAAGGTGATGATGCCTATCCATGCGGGCAGCGGCGCCCCGCGCAGCAGCCGAAAAACGAACCAGAATATCAGCACCGTAAAGAGCACGGCTATGGGCAGGCCGAAGAGCATGACGATGACCACCGGCGCGCTCTCGATGAACGGCAGATGCAGCTTCTCGTTGACGATCGCCAGGAGTTCGTCGCCGTTCATGCCAAACAGGATGTCTTTCCAGCTGACAAGTCCGAACACCTGGTAGATCGTCACCCGCGCCATAAAATTTTGGTCGAAAATGGTGTTGCTGAACCGGTTCAGCAGACCGCCAGCAAACAGCATCGCAACAAGCACCGCGCCGCCTGTCATAGTGAACATCAGCACGACAAATTTGGCCTGCCGCTCATACTTGAGCGACAGGCCCGGCCAAGGCACGAACAGCAGCAGAATGAGGATTTCTCCGGCAGCGAGCAGAAGCGCGGCGCGAGCGCCCGATGCAGCACAACCGACGACCAATACGAAAATCGCCACCACCCGCACCCATATGCGCCAGCGCGTCAGCGGTACGAATCCGATGACTGTGGCGCAGAGCGCGCCTAGTGACAGCGGATGGGCCGCTAGGCCGATCGGCCTGAACTGCAGTTCGTTGATGCCGTAAGGCAGGAATCGATGTTGAGTCACCGCTTCGATAGTGCCGATCACGGCGCTCAGGATGGCCATTCCAAGCACTACGTCGCCCAGCGCCCGCCGCGACTCCGCGTTTAATGCCAGCATCAACAGGCCTGTGGCGCCGGCCACCAGATAGGTATCGATGATGAACCCGGAGGAGCCCGCACGGCCGGTAATGAACAGATAAGGCACCAGCGCGAACATCAGCACCGAATAGCGCATCAACGCCTTGAATATTCCAATTTCGTCGCCCTGCAGCAGAAACGGTCGGCTGAAAAGAACGACAGCAAGCAGCAGGAAGATCGCGTAAGTGCCGAAATGCAGCTTCTCGTAGAACGAGCCTCCCTGGGCCGTATAGTCGACGACCATGTTCATCACCTGCGGCGACACCGTAAAGCGCAGCAGGAACGCGAATGCGGCGCATAGGAAAAACAGCAGCGACAACGCGTTTTGACGGCGCGCCTGGCTGGACAACAATCGTTCCGATGCGGCAGCAGGATAGCTCATGGCCCATCCAAGTGAAGGTATTCAAACGGCATTCCGGCCACGAGATCCATTCAAGAGACTGCCGAACGGATGCGGCGTGTGTGTTGTCAAAATATGCCGGGCCATGCGTTTGCCACAACCGTTAAGTTCGATGCCCGGACGTTTGCACGGTCTCCTTATTTGTTCCCCGTGGCAGCGTAAGGAAGCGATGTGGCTCTAACCTTCCTTCTGCCGTTCAGAATGAGAAGAATCGGCTTCTCGATCATCTGGTGGATCACCAGGCTGGCTATGCAGGCAGTCACGATGCTGACCACCGAGACCAGCAACACTGTTGCCGGATGGTCGTAGCCGATGGTGCGCCTGGCCAGGTAGGCTACGGCGCCGATCACGAAGATATGCGACAGGTAAAGCGCATAGGAGGCGTTGCCGAGCTCTTCGAGCAGGCTCCAGTGCTTCAGTTTCGGTTCCAGAATGAGGCCAAGGTGAAGCAGGCTGGCGGCCCACATTACCTGCCCCGCGAAGCTGATCTGGCTCATCAGCGGCGTGCCGTCATCGACGAATGCAAGCAACACGCCTGCAGCGGCCATAGGGCCGAGTAGCCAGACATGGCGTGTGTCGGAAGCAAAGCCGCCGTCCAGATAGCGCCGGCCTATCCACATGCCGACGACGAAGGCCACCGGCGAAGCGTTCAGATAGAACTGGAGAACAGGGTTGGTGGGAGCTATCAACAGCCCGGCCAGCCACATCGCAATGAAAAAGACCGTCAACACAAATGCGCGCGCGGTCACCGATAGGAATGCGAGCACCGCGAATGCGATATAGAAATAGGCCTCATAATTGAGCGTCCAGCCGAGTGACAAAATTGGGCTGACGCCATCTCGTTCGGGCGCTTGGTGGACAACGAAGAACAGCGACTGGAGATAATGGGGCCACGTAAAGACGGTCTTCTGGAAGAGACTTGGTGCAAGAGCTGCCAGAAGTGCGGCGACGCTTGTGAAAAGCCAGTAGAGGGGGATGATCCGGATCGCTCGGCGTTTCAGGAAGGTTGGAGCAGAGAAGGGACCGCTCCCCGTAATATAGACCATTATGAATCCGCTAATGACGAAGAACAGAATGACACCAAGGCGGCCCGCAGTCACGATAATCGGATTATCTATGCCGATCTGGTAGGAAAAAGCGTGCGCGAACAGAACCAACAAAGCGGCGCAGGCGCGAAGATACTGGACCGAATAGAATTTCGTCACGTTCCTCTCCTGCAATTGCAGGCGACTGACGCCATCCTGCAGGTCGCGGTCAGTGCTTCAGATGTCATTCAAAAGGCATTGCCATCTTTTCAATACAACCGCGCCGTTAAGTGCGCGTTACCGATTTCATGAAAATCACTCACCGGTTGCGGACGCAAATCGGGCGACGGCAAGAATGCGCGCCAAATTCTGGGCAACGAATCCCTTCAACGTCCGCCGGACGGAAGGGGGGATGAACGGCAAATGGGCCAGCTTGGAAAATAAGATATTAACGATGTTTCTGTAGAGCAGGCCAAGCGTAACGATTTAACAAGGGTTGTCACCATGTCTGCCGGTTCCGGCACACCCCCCATCTCCGCGACGGCTTCCAATAACAGTGCGTTCGAGCGTATCGCCAATGCGCGGCGCAGGGCGATGCTGCAACAGCACGACCCAGTCGCGGCGCGCAGCTCCGCACCGGTGACGCCGCAACCATCCGAGCCTGTCGCGACGGTGACCCTGGACAAGATCGGCGATTTCCTCGAACTCGATTTTCGACGCCTGTTCGTCTGGCTGCGGGCCGGTCTCGCCCTGGCGTTCATGCTGGCGGTAATCGGCGGCATTGTCGGCGGCGCCTATGCATTGCTGAGCAAGCAGCGTTACACCGTCACGACAGAGGTACTCATCAACCCCTCCAATTTGCAGGTTGTGGAAAACGACCTCTATTCGCAACCGGGCCAGGTCGATAGCCAGTTGCTCAGCACGCGCAGCAAGCAGCGCATCTTGACCTCGGGCAACGTGCTTTCCCGTGTGGTGGACGAACTGAATCTGACTCACGATCCAGAGTTTTTCGATCCAGACCGGAGCACACCCCCGTCTGGCGCCGTGGCAAGTGGCAGCAAGCCCGACCCGAAGCTTATCGCCTTGAAGAATCTGGCGGACCGGGTAAACGCCACCGCGGACCCAACCTCGTTTGTCACAACCCTCTCGGTATCCGCGGAAACCACCGCCAAGGCGATCCTGATCTCGCAGGCCATAGTCAAAAACTTCCAGGAAGAACTGGCCAAGGCCGAGGCTGCCGGTGCCGGCCGTGCCGCGGCTGCCCTCGACAGCCGGCTTGGCCAACTCAAGAGCGACGTGCAGGCTGCCGAAGAGAAGGTCGAGAGCTACAGGCGCAGCCACAACCTGTCCTCCAGCAACGGCCAGCTCGTCAGTTCGCAGACGATGACGCAGCTCAACGGCGAAATCGTCGATGCGCAATCGCGCGTCATCGCCGCGCAGGCAAGTTACGACGCCCTGGTTGCCTCCGGGATAAATGGGGCCAATCCCGACCCCACGGTTTCGGAAGCGCTCGCGGCGCTGCGCGACAGGTCAAACAGCCTGCGACAGCAGATCGACTCACAGTCGATGACCTTCGGTCCGCGCCACCCGACGATTGTCAGGCTGAGGACGGAGCTCGAGACCGTCAACTCGCAACTCCGAGCCGAGTTCTCCCGCACCGTCGGAACGGCAAAGTCCAGCCTGGACAAGGCCAGGGCCTCGTTGGCCTCTCTCAACGCCAGGATGAACGATCTGAAGAGCAACGTTTTCACCGACAGCGAGTCCGAAGTCGCCCTGCGTGAGCTTGAACGCGATGCGGCCTCGAAGAGAGCGGTCTATGAGAGCTTTCTGTCACGTGCGCGCCAAATCAGCGAGCGCGAGCAGATCGACACCACAAACGTACAGGTGATTTCGACCGCGGTGCCCCCGCCAGGGCGCTCATGGCCCCCGCGCACTGCCCTGGTGGCAGGCGCAGGAGCGTTCGCAGGCTTTGCCCTGGGCATGCTGCTGGCCATTGGCATGGGCATTATCCGCGACATGCGCCGGCCGCCGAACAGATCAGACCTTGCTGCCAGCCGAGCCTGAAGCAAGGCATGGCGAAGCGCATCGTTTTCCACATCGCCAGCCTGCGAGGCGGCGGCGCCGAGCGTGTCTTCGTCCTGATGGCAAATGAAATGGCGTCGCGTGGCCACGAGGTCACGCTTTTTACCTGGAACGCGCAAGGGCCTAACGCGGCGCTGCGCTCCGCCGCCGTGCATCTGGTCGACTTCGGCCTTCTCTTGCGCGGCGAGGGTTACGCCAAGTCGGCGACGCTAAAAGGCATCGTGCGAAGCGCAAATTTGTTCCGCCGCCTTGATCCTGATGCGGTCTATAGTGCCCCGGAATTCGCCAATCTGGTCATGGCGCTGTCACTCATGTTGGCCAGAAGCCGCGCAAAATTCTTTCCAAGCTTCCACGCCGCCGCCTCGCTGCCTGCGAGCGGCCTCGGCGCGAGGCTGGCGATCTGGCTTTCCGCGCTGGTTGCAGCGCGCGCGACCAAAGCCATCGCCGTTTCGGCGGGTGTCGGCCGTGACATCATCGCCCGCGGCTTCCCCGAATCCAAGGTCGTGGTCATCAGCAACCCGCTGCCGCCGGCTGAAGCACCGCAGGGGACTTCCTATGCCTGGCAGGCAAAATTGGCAGCGATGGGATATGGCCCGGTCATCGCCACCGCCGGGCGCCTGGTGCCGGTCAAGGACCACCGGACTTTGCTGCGGGCCTTCGCTGCCCTGCGCGCCGGCCGCCCTGCCCGGCTTGTCATCTTCGGCGAAGGTCCGCTGGCTGCCGAATTGCACGCCTATGCCGAAGAGACCGGCATAGGCGGGGAAGTGCTCTTTGCCGGCTACGTCAACGATCCGGCAGCCTGTTATGCCGCAGCCGATCTGTTCGTCCTTACATCCACCAGCGAAGGCTTTGGCAACGTGTTGGTCGAGGCCATGGCTGCCGGTGTCCCGGTAATCTCCACCGATGCTCCGCATGGCCCGCGCGAGATACTCGGTGACGGCCGTTTCGGCACCTTGGTGCCGGTCGGTGACGCCGCAGCCCTGGCGAAGGCGATGGCCGAGATGCTGGACCACCCCACCCCTGCTGCCGTCCTGAAAAGCCGGGCGGCGGATTTCGCAGTCGACAAGATTGGCGATCGGTACGAAGCCTTGCTCTAGTTGTCGCGCCCGGCCAACAGATCGCGGTGGCATCCAGCCGCAGCTGATGGCCGGCACGGAAGTCCTGGCTGATTTCGGCGCAAGCAAGTCACATCAAGCCAGAAAACCGGTTGCGCAAACGTTTCGATGGCGCTAGCTTTCGGAAAGTCACAACGGCCGCCCAGGCGGATTCAAAGATTGTGAGACTGGGAAACGCAAGATTCGAGGAGGAGCGTGCGTGCGCTTGCCCGTCACCACGTCGAGCGCGACAGCTCCGCGATGACGACGATCGTCGAGGTCGCTCGCAGGGCAGGCGTGTCGGTGTCGACCGTTTCACACGTCGTCAATCAAACCCGCTATGTCTCCCCGGCCACTGCCAGATCGGTGAGCGAGGCGATCGCTGCTCTCGGCTATATGCCCAACAGTGTCGCACGCTCGCTAAAGCTGGCCTCGACGAGCAGTGTCGGCCTGGCGATTTCGGCGATCTCAAACCCCTATTTCAGCGACATCATCTGCGCCGTCGAGACCGAGTGCGCGCGCCTTGGCCTCATGGTGTTCCTGTCGGATACGCAGGACGATTCCGACAAGGAACTGGCTGTCGTCCAGGCACTGCACCAGCGACGCGTCGACGGGATCATCCTGGCGCCCTCTGCCGCGCCGCAAGCTGCATTGCGATATCTCTCGGAACGGTCCCTGCCCTGCGTCTTGATCGACCGACTACCTGACGATCGCTTTGATCAGGTCGGTGTCGAGAATTTCGAGGCCATCCGCGCGCTGATCGACCACGTCGTGTCCTTCGGACATCGCCGCATCGGTTTTGTTGCCGGACAGCGGGGATTTGCCACCACGCTGGAGCGCATGAACGGATTTCGCGCGGCACTGGAGGCCAACGGCCTGGAGTTTGTGCCGGACTACGTCGTGACGGGAAACGCGACCACCGCCAGTGCGAGCACCGCCGCCCATGCGCTGTTGTCGCTGCTGGTGCCTCCGACTGCCCTGGTGACCGGCAACAATCTGTCGACGATAGGCGTGATGCGCGCGGTCCGTGAGCGAGGGCTCGCTGTCCCCAGGGACATATCGGTGGTCGGCTTCGACGATTTCGAATGGGCCGATTACTTCGAGCCGCGACTGACGCTGGTCGAACAGCCCTGCGAGGATTTGGGCCGGCAGGCAGCCGCGTTGCTGATTGAGCGGATTGGACTTCCAGATGGCCAACGACGCACGGTTCGCCTTGAGCCAACGCTGCGCCTGCGCGCATCCTGCGGAAGACCGGCATGACTTCGCCGCTTCTGACCATGAATGGCGTCGTTAAACGTTTCGGTGGCGTTCACGCTTTGCGCGGCGTCGATTTCGAACTGCGCGTGGGCGAGATCCATGCCCTGCTGGGCGAGAACGGCGCTGGCAAGTCGACATTGATGAACATCCTGTCCGGTGTGCACGCCCCTGACGAAGGAACGATCACGATCGATGGCGCACCGGTGCATTTTGCCAATCCGCGCGAAGCGCAGGCCGCCGGCATCGCCACGATCTTCCAGGAACTCGATCTCGTGCCTGGCCTCGATGTCGCGGCCAATCTTTTCCTCGGTCGCGAGTTGGTGAAGCCCGGCGGTTTTCTCGATGTCGCAAGGATGCGCGAAGAAGCCCGCACCCGGCTGACCGCCATCGAGTTGGACATCGATGTCGAACGGCCCGTCGGCGAACTGTCGATCGGGCATCGTCAGGTCGTGGCGATCGTCAAGGCACTGTCCTATGCATCGCGTGTCCTGATCATGGACGAGCCGACGGCGGCCCTGACGGTCAGCGAGGTGGACAGGCTCTTCACCATCATGCGCAAGCTCAGTGCCACCGGCGTGGGCATCATCTACATCTCGCATCGGCTTGAGGAGGTTCCCCAAGTTGCGGACCGGGTAACGGTGATGCGCGATGGCCGCGTGGCCGGGACGACAGCCCCGGACGCACCACAGGCCGAACTGGTCAGCCTTCTCGTCGGCCGGCCTCTGGAGGACCTTTACCCGAAACGCACACGCACCGCAGGTCGCCGGCTCCTTCATCTCAAGGACGCCCGTTTCCATCCCGCTCGAGCCAGCGCCGGCTGGCAGGTTCCCCAAAACGTTTCGCTCGACGTGCATGAGGGCGAAATTGTCGGCCTGGCGGGCGTCATGGGTGCCGGCCGTACCGAGTTGCTCAGCGCGCTCTATGGCACCGGCCTGGCCGGCCGTTGGGCCGGCACCGTCGAGGTCGACGATCGCCCGGTGCGCCTCGAGTCCATCAGAGCTGCGCGCAGGGCCGGCGTCGCCCTCGTCACCGACGACAGGCGAGGAAGCGGGCTGATGCTGCGTACAGCGGTCGGCCGCAACCTGGTCATGTCGGTGCTGCGACGAATCTCGCCGCGCGGCTTCATGTCGATTGCACGCGAAGCAGCCGCTGTGGCGCGCTCGTTCGGCCAATTCGACATACGACCGCGCAATGCGGCCATCCCGGTCGGCGCGCTGTCGGGCGGCAACCAGCAGAAGGTGGTGCTCGCCAAGGAGATCCTCGGCAATCCGCGGCTGCTGTTGCTGGATGAACCGACGCGTGGCGTCGACGTCGGCGCGAAGGCGGAAATCTATGCCAGGCTTCGCGATCTGGCATCGCAAGGCCTCGGCATACTCGTCGCCTCGAGCGAAATGCCTGAGCTGATTGGCCTATGCGATCGCATCGTGGTTCTTCGGGAGGGCCGCAACGTGGCGGAATTCGAGCGCGGCGTCGATGAACACACGGTGCTTGCCGCCGCAACCGGAAAGGCCTCCTGATGTCCGACACCAGCACGGCGGATACCGAACTGCCGAGCGGCAAGACAGCTCAGAAGCGGCGCGATCCGCTTGCACTCATCGTCCGCTTCCAGAGCCTGATCGGCTTGGTGGTCGTCGTGATCGGCGGCATCATCTTCTCGCCGCGCCGGCACGGACAGATACTGTTCATCGCCCCGGACAACATCGCCAACATCGTACGCGCCGTGTCCGAGACCGGCATCATCGCGATCGGCATGACCTTCGTCATCATCACTGCGGGGATCGACCTCTCGGTTGGCGCTTTGCTTGGCCTGGCCAGTGTCGTCACGGCCACGATGATGATCAATGGTGGCGTTGGCCTCGTGCCGACGATCCTTGCCGTGCTTCTTGCCGGCGTGGTCTTCGGTGCCGTTCAGGGCTCGATCTCGACGCGCTTCCGCCTTGAGCCCTTCATCGTCACCCTCGCGGGCCTTCAGGCCGCGCGCGGTCTGGCCCTGGTCGTCTCGGGCAACGAGTACATCAACATCTCCTATGGCGACGGACCCGGGCTTGCCCCTCCGGTATTTGCCATTCTGGGCGAGCGCTTGTTCAACAATGTGGTGCCGGTGGCAACCATCGTCTTCATCGCTTTTGCGGCGATCGCCACAGTGGTTCTCAACACGACCCGCTTTGGCCGCTATGTCTTTGCCGTCGGCGGCAATGAGCGGGCGGCGCGCCTCTCGGGCGTTCCGGTGTCCGCCGTCAAGATCACCGTCTATGCGATCACCGGCTTCGCGGCCGCTCTCGCCGGCATCGTCCATGCAGGGCAGTTCAACTTCGGCAGTGCCAATGACGGCGCCGGTTACGAACTTACCGCCATCGCCGCGGTCGTCATCGGCGGTACCAGCCTGTTCGGTGGAGCCGGATCGATGGTCGGCACGGTCGCCGGCACGATCATGCTCGGCGCGCTCGCCAACGTCCTGCAACTCAACAACATCACACCCGCCCTGCAATTGCTCGCGACAGCCGCGATCATCATCCTGGCGGCGGTTCTTCAGTCCCTCGTCCGTCGCCGCGAAGGTCTGGTCCGTTAAGTGGGCGACATTGGAAGACCCCTGAACGCCAGCTTACCCGGCGTCGGGAGAGTGAAGCTCAGCAAACCAACAGTCGAGCCAAGGGCATCGACAGGAAGGAAACAACCATGGTTATCAGGAGCACACGCAATAGCAGACAAAGGGCCTGGCAAACGTGTCTGCTTGCCGGGACCTTTCTCGCAGCCGCCGGAGGGGCTCAAGCTGCGGAACCATTGGTCAAGGCTTGCTCCAAGACCGGCGAATTCGTAATCGGCTTTTCTCAGGCCAACAATGCCGAGCCGTATCGCCAGCACGTCAATGACGAACTCACCGCCGCCGCCAAGGCAGTGTCCCAGTTCACCTTGCAGATCGCCGATGGCGCCGGCAGCGTGAACACCCAGACCTCACAGGTCGACAATTTCATCACCCAGAAGGTCGACCTGCTGCTGATATCGCCCTTCGAAGCATCGCCGCTGACGCCGGCGGTGAAGCGGGCCATGGAGGCCGGCATCCCCGTCATCGAGCTCGACCGCAAGACGGTTGGCGATCCGGGCAAGGACTACACGGCTTTTATTGGCGGCGACAATTACAAGATCGCCTTCGAAGCCGGCAAATATACCGCCACGAAACTGCTTCCTGACGGCGGTGAAGTTGCCGTTCTGGAAGGGCTGCCCAGTTCGACCCCTGCCGTGGAACGGCTCAACGGCTTCAAGGACGGCGTCAAGGAGAACGACAAGATCAAGGTCGTCGCCGAGCAGGCGGCGGACTGGCTGCCGGACAAGGCACAGACGGCGTTCGCAGCCATGCTTCAGGCCAATCCCGATATCAAGATGGTCTACGCCAGCAACGACATGATGGCCGCCGGAGCGCGCCTTGCCGCCAAGGGCGCCGGCAAGGAAGGGCAGATCAAGATCATCGGCACCGACGGATTGCCAGGTCCTGCCGGCGGCATCCGGGCCGTTGCCGAAGGCGAATGGGCTGCAACCTTCACTTATCCGACGGGCGCCAAGGAGGCGATCGATATGGCAAAGTCGGTTCTTCTCGATTGCGCCACATCCGTCGAGCCGACGGTCACAGTTGCAACGACGGCGATCACGCCGGAAAACGCCAAGCAGATGATGGGTAACTGACAAAAGTGCCATGGCGATTGCGGTGCGGAGGTCGAATGGCACCTCCGCACCGTCGCAACGCCTCATTTCCGCCCATCGGCCGGTCTTCGGCAACGGCGAGGGTCTCCAGGGTCCAATCAGATCGACCGTCGGTGCGCTCCGAAACAGCAAGAATGGAAGCCTCGGAAGGCCGCCATTAACTGTTCGTTAACCATGCCGGGCTAGCCTTAACCAATCAGTAAGGAGTCGCCTCTGTGACCTGCGTCGCTCCCATCCAAAACAAGTCCATACGCTTTCGAGCGCGCTCGTTTGTAGCCTTCACCCTCACCCCTGAGGCCCCGTTGGGGGAATGGCTGCAAAGCCTGGATCACTGGACCGAAAACTCTCCCGGCTTCTTTGCCGGTCGCCCGGTCGTGCTCGACCTGAATATGCTCAAGCCCGAGGCGGGCGAGATCGAAGATCTGGTCTCACAACTCGCGGAGCGCGGGATTCGCATCTACGCGATCGAGGCGGACGGCAATGTTGGTCTCGATGCTGATCTGCCGCCGCTCCTCGTTGGCGCCAAGGAGGCCACCGCTGACGCGCTTTACGTGCAGCCGGACCCAAAAGCCGCCGCTGAGGCCAAGACGGAAGAGCCGGAGGCGCCGAACTCATTGATGATCAAGGCACCGATCCGCTCCGGCCAGTCGATCTTTCACCCCGATGGCGATGTGGTCATTGTCGGCTCCGTCAGTTCCGGTTCCGAAATCATCGCCGGGGGGTCGATCCACGTCTACGGCACGCTGCGTGGGCGTGCGTTCGCCGGCGCCACGGGAAATTCTGCGGCTCGTATCTTTTGCCGGAAAAATGAAGCCGAACTTCTGGCGGTAGACGGCTGGTACCGCACCGCCGAGGAGATGGACGCCTCCTCGCGAGGAAGGCCGGTACAGGCCTTTCTCGAGGACGGCGCACTTTGCGTCGCACCGCTCAACTAACAACATTGGAGGCACAAATATGGGCAAGGTAGTGGTTGTCACATCCGGCAAAGGGGGTGTCGGCAAGACGACCTCGACGGCCGCTCTCGGCGCGGCGGTCGCGAAAACCGGCAAGCGGGTGGCCCTCGTCGACTTCGATGTCGGCCTGCGCAATCTCGATCTGATCATGGGCGCCGAGCGGCGCGTGGTTTTCGATATCGTCAACGTCATTCAGGGAACTGCCAAGCTTTCGCAGGCGCTGATCCGTGACAAGCGGCTCGACACGCTGTTCCTGCTGCCGGCCTCGCAAACGCGCGACAAGGATGCCCTCACCGAGGAAGGCGTCGCCGATGTCATCGACAAGCTGCGATCGGTTTTCGACTACGTCTTCTGCGACAGCCCCGCCGGCATAGAGCGCGGCGCGCAACTTGCCATGCGCTTTGCCGACGAGGCGGTAATCGTGACCAACCCGGAAGTGAGCTCGGTCCGCGATTCCGATCGCATTATCGGCCTGCTCGACTCCAGGACGATGAAAGCCGAGCAAGGTGAATCGATTGCCAAACACGTCCTCGTCACGCGCTATGACGCTGCCCGCGCTGCCCGCGGCGAGATGCTCAGCATTGATGACGTTCTCGAGATCCTGTCCACGCCTCTGCTGGGAATAATTCCCGAGAGCCAGGACGTGCTGCGCGCATCCAATGTGGGCGCGCCGGTTACGCTCAGCGAAAACACCAACCCCGCCGCACGCGCCTATATCGACGCGGCAAGAAGACTCGAGGGCGAGGACCTGCCGGTCGTTCTGCCTTTCGAGCGGAGGGGCCTCCTCGACCGGCTGTTGGGAAGGAGGGCAGCATGAACCTGCTCGATATCTTCAAGCGCCGCGGCAGCGCGCCCGTGGCGCGCGAGCGCTTGCAACTGCTGTTGGCTTACGAGCGTCGAAGCCGCAACCAGCCCGATCTCGTCTCCGTGTTGCGCGAGGAGATCATGGCGGTGATCGCCCGGCATGTTCAGGTCGACCAGGATTTCCTGCAGGTGAGCATGGATCACGGCGAAACGACGTCGAGATTGGAGATCGACATCCAGATCCCCAACAAGATCGCAATGCCCATGGCCGCGGCGTTCTAGCGGAATCCTCCAGTCAGGGCTCGCGTCGGCTGCTGCCGAGGTTGCGGCGCCGTGATTGGCGTGTTCGACCCGGTCGCCACGGGCAAGTCACGCAATAACCACTGCAACCACCGCCTCACCAAAACCCCGCGGCCGTTTCCAGCCGCGGGGGCGCCTTGGGAGGGCCTTTCGAAACCCGTGGTCAAATGTTGGCGAGCAATTCGTTGACGCGGCTTTCCATGTCGGCAAGGGCGGTGTCGACGTCCTTCTGGCCACTGATTGCTGCACTCATCTCTTCGCCGATAATGTCCTGGATCGCAAACTGGCGCTGTACGGCCGACGGCAGCGGCTTGCCGAGGTCGGCGACCGCAGAGATCGTGTTGCGATGCGGCAGGACCTTGAAGGCGTCCGAGGTGATGACGGCCTTGTAGGCGGGCAGGTGACCGGTGCGCGACCACTCAAAGTCGTTGTCGGCGAAGAACTTCAGGAATTTGCCGATGGCCGCGATCTGTTCGGGCGTGCGGTCTTTCTGCGACACGGCCCAGGTGTGGCCGTCGGCATATTGCGCGTGGGTGCCGCCAAACAGCTGCGGATACGGATAAACCGCATAGCCGCCCTTGTTGAGCGCCGTACCCTTGGTTTCGGACTGGGCGTTGTAATCGCCGACCACCCAGGTGCCGTTGAGGTGGACGCCACCCTCGCCGGCAAGGAAGGCATTGATCGAGCCGCCATAATCGAGGTCCTTGGTGGTGTAGCCCTTCTCGAAGATCGCCTTGTACATCTCGACGACCTTCTTGGCTTCCGGCGTATTCAACTTCACATGCTTCGGATCGGCAAAGAAATCGGAATCCTGCTGGAAAAGATAAGTGTAGAGATTGCGTGTGTAGAGCGCAGTCTCATTGGTCAGGTTCTGGACGAAATAAGGCTTGCCCGTCTTCTGCTTGAACTGTTCGGCCTGGGCGAGCAGTTCCTCGGGCGACTTTGGAAAAATCGGCGTGCCGTCGGCACTGACGAGGCCGGCTTGTTTGAAAAGATCCATGTTGACATGATAGAGCATCGTCCAGCTGTCGATCGGCAGGCCATAGATCTTGCTGTCTTTGGTGGCGCCATTGCGCGCCGCGTCGGTGAAGGCGTCGGGTGTCACGCCGACTGACTTCAAGAGATCGTCGAGCGGCATCAACAGGCCCTTCGACTGATAATCCGACAGTACGGATTCATGGATCGTGACGATGTCCGGAGCGTCGCCTGAAGCGAACTGCGCGGTCAGCTGATCGTAGCCGGGCCATTCCACGGTGGTGACGTTGACGTGGACATCGGGATTGTCGGCGTTGAACTTGTTGATCAGCGAGGTGATGATTCCGCATTCGCCAACGGCTTTGGTGGGATCGGTGTTGGTGCCGAAATCGGCATCGCAGGCGCCGAAAAAGCGCTGCACGCTCAGTTCCGTGGCCGCGAAGCTTGGATTTGCGAGCATCATTGCGCCCGCAGAGACTGCGGCAAACAGCATTTTCTTCAGTTTCATATCAGTTCCTCCTACTGAGTTTCCGCCGCTCCACCCTGGATTGGCCTTCGTGCTTCAATCGCTGCGCATTCCCCCCGGCCGTCAGGCAATCTTCGTTATCTCACCGCAGCGCCGGAGACCGCCGTGACGATGTATTTCTGGAAAAACAGGTAGACGATCAGGATCGGTGCACCGGCAAACACCGCCTGCGCCATCAGGAAGCCGATGCCTTCGGACTGAGCGAAGTTGGTCTGCGTCGAGGCCATGCCGACCGTCAGCGTGAACATGTCCTTCCTCGTTGCCGAAATCAGCGGCCAGAAATAATCGTTCCACGCGCCGAGAAAGGTAAAGATGCCGAGCGTTGCCTGCGCAGGCAGCGTGAGCGGCAGAAGCACCTTCCAGAAAATCCTGAGCCGGCTGGCGTTATCGAGCATGGCGGCTTCGTCCAACTCCTTCGGGATGGCTTTGAAATACTGGGTCATCAGGAAGACGCCGAACGGAGCCGAAAGGCCCGGCAGAATGAGCCCTTGATAGGTGTTGTGGAACTTCAGCATGCTGAAGATCTGGTGACGGGCGACGAGCACGGCCTGCTCCGGGACCGCCAGGCCGAACAGCACGATCACGAACAGCACGTCTCGGCCGGGGAAATTCAGCCGTGCAAAGCCGTAGCCGGCGAGCGACGACAGGATCAAGGTGCCGAGCGTCAATCCGCCCGAGACGATGATGCTGTTGCGCACCCAGATGAACACCGACGAGGTGCCGACCGTGTTGATGTAGTTCTTCAGCGTATAGGGCGCGTGAAACACCGAATTCGGATCTGCCATCAGCTCCGCATTGTCCTTGAGTGACAGGCCGATGACCCACAGAACCGGCGCGATCATGACGATCGAAAGCAGGAGGACCAGGGCCAATAACAAATGGTCGCCAAATGCCCGTCCCTTGATGGAAGCGGCTGGAGCGCTCATGCCTGGTCTCCCCTGCTGCGTGTCACCAGGTACTGGGCCATGGCCGCGATCAGGATGAGGATGAACAGGATTTCCGATGCAGCGGCGCCCAGGCCGAGATCCCAGCGGCGGAATGCGGTGTCGTAGATGTAGAGCACGATCGGCTTGGTCAGGTTGTTCGGACCGCCCCGCGTCATCAGCCAAGCCTGGCCGAACAGCTGGAATTGCAGCACGATCTGGATAATGATCACCAGGATGAAGGTCCGCTTGATCGACGGCAGCGTGATCGAGCGTAGCGTCTGCCAGCGATTGGCATTGTCCAGCGCCGCCGCCTCGTAGATATCCTGCGGAATCTGCTGGAGCGCCGAGAGAAAGAGCATCATCGGCAGGCCGATGCACCACCAGATGGTGGCAATGGCGATGCCGACCATCGCCAGGTTGGGATCGGAAATGAAAGCCGGCGCGGTCGCGCCGAACCATCCGTAGATCGTCGACAACAGGCCGACATTCGGAATGAAGACGATGCGCCAGATCAGCGTGACGATGGTGACCGACAGCACCGACGAGGAAAAGAACAGCGTCCGCAAAACCGCAGCAGTGCGCGTCCGGCGATTGAGGCAAAGCGCCAGGAAAAGACCGATCAGCGCCAGCGTCGGCACCGTCAGCAGCACGAAGTAGAAGGTGTTCCAGATCGATTGCAGGAAGACCTTGTCGTGATACAGCCTGACGTAATTGCCGAAACCGACAAAATTTCCGGACGAGAACGTGTCGGCCTTGTGGAAACTCAGCCACATCCCCCAGAGCAGCGGGAAGAGCAGCAGCGTCGTGAAGAAGAACAAGAATGGCGCAACGAAAATGAAGTTTCGCCATTGCGGCGCATAGATGTCGGCGGTCGGCGTTCTGGCGCCGACAGCAAGCGTCGCGGTCGGGGACATCGCCAGCCGGTCAACCATCTCAGGCCTCCCTCGCATGCCAGGCGCGGCCGGTCTCATTGAACAGATGCGATTTCTGGCCGTCGAAGGCGAGCCCGATCCTGTCGCCGACGGCGACGCGACTGTTGCCGGCATCGGAACCGACTATCTGCTGGCCATCGCCCAGCCGCGCGTAGATCAGGGTGCGTTCGCCGAGCCGCTCGAGCACATCGACCACGCCATCGGCATTGCCCTGTCCGGCGGCAACGATACGGACGTCTTCCGAACGGATGCCGAAAGTGTACTTGCCATCGGTCAATTGGCTGGAGGCGATCTCGGTCTGCACCGAGATGCCGTCCGCAAACCTGGCCGTGGCGTTCTCGCCGGATTTGTTGAGCGTCGCATCAACGAAGTTCATCGCCGGCGCACCGACGAACCCTGCGACGAATTTGGTCGCCGGACGCTCGTAGATCTCCATCGGAGTGCCGATCTGATCGATCTTGCGATTGTTCATGACGACGATGCGGTCGGCGAGCGTCATTGCCTCGACCTGGTCGTGGGTGACGAAGATCATCGTCGACTGCAGGCGCTGATGAAGCTGGGCAAGTTCGATGCGGGTGCGGGTGCGCAACGCCGCATCGAGATTGGAGAGCGGCTCGTCGAACAGGAATGCCTTCGGCTCCTTGACGATCGCACGGCCGATGGCGACGCGCTGGCGCTGACCGCCGGAGAGCTGGCCCGGCTTGCGATCGAGCAAATGCGGCATTTCGAGGATGCGGGCGGCTTCGTTGATGCGCGCCTCGATGACCTTGCCTGGAACGCCGATATTCGCAAGCCCGAAGGCCATGTTGGCGCGCACCGTCATATGCGGATAAAGCGCATAGGACTGGAACACCATGGCAATGCCGCGCTTGCCCGGCGGCAGATGATCGATGCGCTCATTGTTGATGGCAATCTCGCCGCTATCGACAGCTTCGAGACCGGCAATCATTCGAAGAAGCGTCGATTTTCCGCAACCGGACGGCCCCAGGAACACGATGAATTCGCGTGCCCTTATGGAGAGCGACAGATGATCCAGCACCGTCATGGCACCGAACTGCTTGCTCACGTTTCTGATCTCGATATCGGCCGTCACGTCGACGCTCCTCCTCAGCGCTTGCGCTTGTCTCGATGATCCGCCTGAACTCAGAGCCTCAGGCGAATGACCTGGTAGGAATAGGCCGGCAGCGACAGGCTCAGCTTGCCGCCGGCGAGTGAGGCGCCCTCACCCTTCCTTGGGCCGACATTGCCTGGGTTCTCGGCCGAATTGACGGCTTTCAGATCGGCGTGCGCCACGACCCGGTGATCGACGATTTCCGCTTCGCCGAAGCCGGTGAGGTCGACCACTGTTTCGATTGCCTCGCTCGAATGGCGGTTGACGGCGAAGAAGGTGACGTGGCCGGTCTTCGTGTCGTGCACGCCGGCAATGTCGACGTAGGCGACGTCGCCCGCAACGGTGGATTTATAGGTCGGGCTTTCCACCTTGAGATCCAGCGCATTGCCGCGGCCGTAGTTAGAAGCAAACAGATAGGGATAAAAAATCGTCTGCCGCCATGCCGGGCCATTCGGAACGGTCATGATCGGCGCGATGACGTTGACCAGTTGTGCCAGGCAGGCGATCTTGACGACATCGGAACGGCGGATGAAGGTGTTGAGGATCAGGCCGACCTGCAGCACATCCTCGAAATTATAGATGTCTTCGAGCAACGGCGGGGCGAATGGCCAGCCGTCGCTGCCGCCGAGGATTTTCTTGTCCTGCTCCTTGGAATGGTACCAGACGTTCCATTCGTCGAACGAGATGTAGACCTGCTTGTTGGAGCGCTTCTTGGCCTTGATATAGTCGATGACGCCGGCGACCGAGACAATGTAGTCGTCGAGCTTTTCGCTCATGGCGAGATAGTTCGAAGCGTCGTTGGCTTCGTTGTCGAAATACATGTGCAGCGAGATGTAGTCGACCTCGTTGTAGGTATGGTCGAGAACCGTCGCTTCCCATTCAGGGTAGGTCGGCATCTTGGCATTCGAAGAGCCGCAGACCACCAACTCGAGCGACTTGGAGAAGGCGCGCATTGCCTTGGCCGTCTCATGCGCTAAGCGGCCATACTCGTCCGCGGTCTTGTGGCCGATCTGCCAGGGGCCGTCCATTTCATTGCCGAGGCACCAGAGCTTGACGTCGAAGGGCTCCTTGCGGCCATTGGCGATGCGCTTGTCGCTCCATTTACTGCCGCCGGGATGGTTGGCGTACTCCAGAAGGTTGCGGGCTTCGTCAAGGCCGCGCGAGCCGAGATTGACGGCAAGCATCATCTCGGTGTTGGCGGAGGTGCACCAATCGGCAAATTCGTGCAGGCCGACTTCGTTGCTTTCCGACGTATGCCAGGCGAGGTCGAGCCGCACCGGGCGCTCTTCCTTGGGGCCGATGCCGTCTTCCCAATTGTAGGCGGAGACGAAATTGCCGCCGGGATAGCGGACGATCGGAACATTAAGTTCTCTGACGAGATCGATGACGTCCTGACGCATGCCATTGGCATCCGCCGTCGGATGGCCTGGCTCGTAGATGCCGGTATAAACTGCCCGCCCGAGATGCTCGATGAAGGATCCGTAGAGCCTCGGATCGATTTCCGAGACAACATAATGCGGATGTGCCGTAACGGCTGCCTTCATGCATTCCTCCCATCGATATCACAAACGATGATTTAAATCATCTTGCCCGATATCAAAGAGGAATTGGCAGCTCTTCGTCAAGCCAAAATAGCCAAAAGTAGGACAATTAGACGAAGGTTTTGGCTCAGCAGAAAGCCAGTTCATTGAAATTGCTGCATTATCTTCAGAACCCGGTTTCATGATATCAACCAGTTTTGATCCGGAGCAGGATGTCCTGATCGTAATTTCCAAAGCCCTTGCCGAAAATGTTGATCCCGCCGGGGCGCTTGGCGTCGTCCTTGACGCCGATACGGACGCGGATTGAATGATGGCTCTTCAGATCGAGTGCGGCGAGGCCGGTTTCGGAAATCCTGAGGCCGTCGACATAGGTGCCGTCATTGGCAATTCGCCAGTTCTTGAGCTTGCCGTATTGCGAACCCTTGAGTTTCCACCAGGACGGCGTGAAGACGCCGCGCTTGTCGCCGAAATCCCCCGGCGACGTCCAGGTGCCGACATCGACGCCATTGATCGTCAGCGTGATGTCCGAGGGCCAATCGGCGCTGGTGCCCGGCACTTCCGAAGACAGCTCTATCGCCACTTCGAGCTCGGTGATCTCGGCATTGGCGAGCTTGGCATTATTGGGAAACTGGTATTCGACAAAACCGCGGGTGAACCACAACAGCCCGGCTTTCATACGATCCGGATCGAGGAAAGTGTTCGGTACATCGAGCAAGCCGATGATGCCGTCCGGCGAACAAAGGCCGCAGGGCGCGGTAACCTCGAAGCCGGTGTAAAGCCCGATCGGCATCGACACTTCGATCGCGTCGTTCTTGACCGCACGATATTCGCTCTTGAACACGACGAGCACTTCTTCGGCCGTCGGATAACAGATTTTCTGGCTGCCTTTCTTCGCTTTCAGGTTCTCGGTGCGGATCAGCCCCGCATCCTCCAGCACCTGGATGTTGGTCGAGACGGTCGACTGCGGCAGCGACAGCACGGCGGCGATTTCGTTGACATTCATCGGCCCCTTCTCATGCAGCAGTTTCAGCATCGAGATACGCGCCGAGGAGGCAAGCCCCTTGAGCACGGCAATGCCTTCCTCAGGTTCAATCACCAGAAAATTGCGACTCATGAAATGCCCGGGCCCATGCCAAATCTATATCCGAAATTATCCTGTATATCGGGATATCTGATTTAATCAATGCGCAGGCGAACCCGAGCAATTTGTTAAATCCAGCAGGGCGACGGTCGCGCGGTGGCCCTGCACAGAATTTGTGCAGGAGCCATATGCAGAGTGGACACCTGAACGCCGATCGCCCAATCTAGTCCGGAGCCGAGCCCGGTGATGGCGGCTTGGACATGAAGTGGTTGGACGGGTCGTGACCAAAGGGTGGAAATTATATGATCAGCGACTGGCCTGGGTCCTCGTCGCGCCCGTGCTTTTGCTGCTTACCCTGCTTCTGCTGCTGCCGATCGCGATGATGACTGTCTACACGTTTTTCACCTTCGTTACCGCTGGGGTGGAGTCGGCGGTGCTGACCTTCGACAACTGGAAGGAATTCCTCACCGACAGCTACTATCACGGCTTTCTTTGGAAGACCGTTCGCGTCGGCGCCATCACCGCTGTGATCTGCGCGATCCTTGGCTATTTCCCCGCCTATTTCATCTGGGCCACGACTTTCAAGCACAAATGGCTGCTGCTGTTGCTGCTCATCGTGCCGTTCTGGATCAGCTTCACCATCCGGACATTCTCGTGGATCCACATTCTCGGCGAACAGGGGCTGATTAACGTCGTGCTCATCCGGCTGGGGGTCATCAACGAGCCGTTGCCGATGCTCTACACCGAGGGCGCCGTCATCATGGGGCTGCTGCATTTTCTGCTGCCCTACATGATCCTGAACGTCTATGTCAGCCTGGAGGGCATCGACCGCACCTTGATCGCCGCCGCCCGCTCGATGGGCTGCACCAGCGCACAGGCGTTCCGCGAAGTGACCCTGCCGCTGTCGATTCCGGGGCTGGGCGCCGGACTGTTGCTCTGCTTCGTGCTGGCGGCCGGCTCCTATGTGACGCCGCAATTGCTCGGGGGAAGCCGCGACGCGCTGTTCGGCAACCTGATCTACGACACCATCATGGGGCAGCTCAACTGGCCGATGGGCGCCACGCTTTCCATCGTCCTGTTCGTTCTGCTCGGTGCGGCCGCGGCCGCCTACAGCCGCTATATGGGCCTGTCGCAGATCATGAAGGGTCTCAGTGCATGAGAGCGGAGCATCCCGATCGCGAAGGCAGATGGGCGTGGCGGCTAACCGGCGCGATCACGGTGTGCGTCTATGTCTTCATGTTCGCGCCGATCCTCGCCACGGTCGTGCTTTCCTTCAACGCCTCGATGTTTGGCGGCTTTCCCCTCACCGGCTTCAGCCTGCGCTGGTACGAGAAGCTGCTCACCAACGGGCCGGTCCTCGATGCCTTCCGGACATCGATGTGGATTGCCCTGGTGACGGCAACGGTGACGACGCTGCTCGGCATCATGGCGGCATTGGCGCTGGTGCGCTTCGAGTTCCGTGGCAAGCAGGCGATCAACACGCTTGTCATTCTTCCCGCGCTGGTCCCCGAGACGATACTGGGCGTCGGCCTGCTGGTCATGATCAAAGCCGTCGACCAACCGCGCAGCATGACGCTTCTGGTGCTCGGCCACATTCTGCTCACGCTCCCCTACGTGGTGCTGATCGTTCAGGCGCGCATGGTCGGCATTAAACGTTCCTATGAGGAGGCGGCACTGTCGCTCGGGGCGCCGCGTGTGTCGACATTCCGCGAGATCACGCTGCCGCTGCTCATTCCCGCAGTGCTTGCCAGCGTGCTGCTCGCCTTCACCATCTCGTTCGACAACACCTCGGCCAGCCTGTTCTGGCGACCGGCGGGCGTCGAGACCATGCCGACGCAAATCCTCTCGATGCTGAAGATCTCGATCAGCCCCGAGGTGAACGCGCTGGGCACTGTCATGATCCTTTTGACGGTCGGCATTCCCTTGGCTGGTGGGCTCATCCTGCAAAGCCTCACCTGGTTCAAGGCAGGCAAGTGAAAATGAAAATGGGAGAATGAAAATGAAACTGACAACCACCAAACGACTGGAACGGCTCAACGAACGCTATGCCAATGGCGACATCAGCCGGCGATCATTCCTGACGCTGACGGCCGCCGCTGCCGCCGCCACCGGGCTTTCCATGCCCTGGATGGGACGCGCGCTGGCCGCGGTTTCGGAAGTGCGCTTCGACGGATGGGGCGGCGTGGTGCAGGAGGCGATCGATAAGTACGCGTTCCAGCCCTACACCGCCAAGTCCAAGGTCAAGGTCGTCCAGGGCACCTTTGGCGACGAGAACGAGATCATCACCAAGATCAAGACGTCGAAGCCGGGCGACTTCCAGATCGTCCATTCTTCCGGCGTCAACTACTACATCAAATACGTCAATGGCGGCTTCAACTCGGAGATCAACGAGGCGAACATTCCGAACATGGCGAATGTGCTGACCGCCATGATCGAGCCGTTCCGCAAGATCACGCCGAAGCTGTCGGCAGTGCCATATGATTACGGCACCACCGGCATCGCCTACAACAACAAGGTCATCTCGCCGGAGGAAGCCAAGGAAAAGGGCGCCAACCTGCTTACCGACAAGAAATATGCCGGCAAGGTCGGCGGCTACGCCGATATGACGACGCGCGTCTGGTATGCGGCGCTGCAGACGAAACAGGACCCCAACAACATCCAGGACATGGATGCGGTCTGGGCCAAGGTTCGCGAGACCCGCGACCTGGCCAAGAAGTTCTGGAGTTCCGGCGCGGAACTGATGGACCTCCTGTCGCGCAACGAAATCGTCGTTACCGATGCCTGGTCCGGACGCGTCGCCGCCCTGCAGCAGCAGGGCCAGCCGATCGGCTATCTCGACCCCGCCGGCTCATACGCATGGATGGAGGACATGCTGGTGCTCAAGGGATCGCCGATGGCCGAATGCGAGGAACTGATCAACTTCATGCTGGATCCGGCCACGTCGATCGCTGTCGCCGAAGGCCAGAATTATCCACCCTCGCTTGATCCGACCAAGGTGAAGCTGACCGACAAGATCGCAGCGCTTCCGGCCTTCGACCCGACCGGATCGATGAAGTCGCTGACCTTCGCCGATCCGCTCTACTGGGCGAAGAACGAAGACGCCTGGACCAAGCAATGGGACAGGGTGTCGAAAGGTGCATGACGATAACAGCCACGATCAGCCCCGGCCGGCATCGGCCGGGGCTGATCGCGACCCGCTCGCTCGGGGCGAAAGCCAGCCGACAGGAAAGCCTGCGGTCGAGTTTCGCGACATCGATATTTTCTACGGCAAGTTCGCCGCCGTGCGCGATTTTTCACTGGCGATCCGCAAGGGCAGTTTCGTCACCTTGCTGGGGCCGTCCGGATGCGGCAAGACCACGATCCTGCGATCGATCGCCGGCCTGGTGGATATCACCAGCGGGCAGATCTCGATCGGCGGAAAGCGCGTCGACGACATCCCGATCTACAAGCGCAACATCGGCCTGGTGTTCCAGAACTACGCGCTCTTTCCACACAAGAACGTCTTCGACAACGTCGCATTCGGGCTGAAATACCGGAACGTGCCGAAACCGGAAATCGTGCGCCGGGTCAAGAAGGCGCTGGATATGGTGCGGCTGCCCGGCAGTGAGACAAAGCTGCCGTCACAGCTCTCGGGCGGCCAGCAGCAACGCATCGCACTGGCCCGCGCCATCGTCTTCGAACCGGAAGTGCTGCTGCTAGACGAGCCCTTGTCGGCGCTCGACGCCAATATGCGCGAGGACATGCGCGTCGAGATCAAGAAAATCCAGCGGGAGACGGGCATCACCGCCATCTTTGTGACGCACGACCAGGAAGAAGCCTTGTCGATGTCCGACCGCATCGTCGTGATGAACGCCGGCCTGATCGAGCAGATCGGTTCCCCGGCGCAGGTCTACGACCAGCCGGCCACCGCATTCGTCGCCAATTTCCTGGGTAAGGCCAACATGCTGCCCGGCAGCGTGACGGCGATGGACGGCAACATGGCAACGATCGCGCTGGCCAGCGGCCATGTCGTAAAGGCGGCCGCACCGAAGGCGCTCACGGCCGGCAGCGCGATCACCGTCGTCGTTCGCCCGCAGAAGCTTACCGCCGGCACCGCCGGTGCTGCCAACAGGCTGTCGGGACGAATAGTCTCGACCTCCTATCTCGGCGGCAATGCGGTCTACGAGATCGACATCGGCGCTGGCACGCCGTTGCGCGCCAACACGCTGATCGACGGCCAGCCGCTGCGTGAAGGCGAAACGGTCGATGTCTGCTTCGACCCGCTGGGTTGCGTGCTTCTCGACGCGCAAGGCGTACGTATCGCGTAGCGACGAGGCGCTGAGCCGTTCAGTCTTTCGCGTCACCCCTTGGCCCGAGAAACCGCGCATAGACCTCACCGACAATACCGCGCCGGAAAACCAGCACGCAGACCATGAAGGTCAGGCCGGTGGCGATGGTCACCGGAAAATTCGAGGTAGCGAGCGTGTTTTCCAGGCCGACGACCAGACTGGCGCCGATGATCGGCCCGACCATGGTGCCGATGCCGCCGAGGAGCGTCATCAGGATCACCTCGCCCGACATCTGCCAGGTGACGTCGGTGAGCGTGGCAAACTGAAAAACGATCGCCTTGAGCGCGCCCGCCAGCCCGGCCAATGTTGCCGACATGACGAAAGCCGCCAGCTTGTAGTTGGCGACGGAATAGCCAAGCGAAATTGCCCGGCTCTCGTTTTCGCGGATGGAACGCAGGATCATGCCGAAAGGCGAGTTGATGATGCGCCAGATGGCGAACACGCCGATCAGGAAGACCGCCAGAACGAAATAGTAGATGTTCATCGAGACGTTCAGGTCGAGCATTCCAAACAGCCTGCCGCGCGGCACGCCCTGGATGCCGTCCTCACCTCCGGTGAACGGCGCCTGCACGCAGAAGAAGAAGAACATCTGCGACAGCGCCAGCGTGATCATGGCGAAATAGATGCCTTGCCGGCGGATGGCAAAGAAGCCCATCACAAGGCCAAGCAGCGCGGCACCCAGGACGCCGAGCAGGATGCCCGCTTCCGGCGGCCAGCCCCAGACCTTGACCGCATATGCGCTGAAGTAGGCTGCCCCGCCGAAGAACGTCGCATGGCCGAAGGACAACAACCCGGTGTAGCCGAGCAGAAGGTTGAACGCGCAGGCAAACAGCGCAAAGCACAGCATTTTCATCAGGAAGATCGGATAGACGAAGAAAGGCGCCACCAGCAGCGCTAGGATGCCGAGCCCCACCAGCGTCCATTCAAGCCATACTGAACTTTTGGCGCGCGTCCCGCGAAGTGAGAGTTCGGCCATCTCAGACGTCCCTTCCGAAAAGACCGGCGGGCCGGACCAGAAGCACGATCGCCATGATGACGAAGACCACCAGATTGGAGGCTTCGGGATAGAAAACCTTGGTCAGGCCTTCGGCGAGCCCAAGCATGTAACCGGTAACGATCGCCCCGAGGATCGATCCCATGCCGCCGACCACGACAACGGCGAACACGACGATGATGAGGTCAGATCCCATCAGCGGGCTTACCTGATAGATCGGCGCGGCGAGAACGCCGGCGAGACCGGCAAGAGCGCAGCCGAGGCCGTAGGTAAGGGTCAGCAGCAACGGCACGTTGACGCCGAAAGCCTGGACCAGGCGGGGGTTCTCCGTTGCCGCGCGCAGATAGGAGCCCAGCTTGGTCTTCTCGATCAGCACCCAGGTGCCGAAACAGACGATCATCGAGGCGACCACCACCCAGCCGCGGTAATTTGGCAGGAACATGAAGCCGAGATTGGTGCCGCCGGACAGCAGCGGCGGCACGGAATAAGGACTTCCCGATACCCCATAGTAGTACCGGAACACGCCTTCGAGCACGAGCGCGAGGCCAAAGGTGAAAAGTAGACCGTAAAGCGGGTCGATATCGTAAAGCCGCGACAGCGCCAGGCGCTCGACCACGACACCGAAGCCGCCGACGATCAGCGGCGACAGGATCAGAGCCGGCCAATAGCCGATGCCGAACCGGGTGAGCAGCAGATAGCCGATGAAGGCGCCGAGCATATAGAGCGCGCCGTGAGCGAAATTGATGACGCGCAACAGGCCGAATATGACAGCCAGGCCGAGGCTCAACATGGCGTAGAAAGAGCCGTTGATGAGGCCGACCAGCAATTGGCCGAGGAATGCCTGAACGGGTATTCCGAAGATCATCGTCATGGCGCCATCATACACCCAGCACTTCATGCAGCAGCGTCATGCGATCAGGCAGTTCGCCGACCGGAAAGCCCGCCACTACCTTGCCGTGCTCCATCAGATAGAAACGATCGGTGACACGGCTGGCAAAGCGGAAATTCTGCTCGACCAGCAGGATTGTCATGCCGCGCTTTTTCATCGTCGCCAGCAGATCGCCGATGCGCTGCACGATAACGGGAGCCAGTCCCTCGGTCGGTTCATCGAGAAGCAGCATTTTCACGCCGGTCCGCAGCATGCGCGCGATCGCCAGCATCTGCTGTTCGCCGCCCGACAGCCTGGTGCCGGGGCTGTTGCGGCGCTCCTTCAGATTGGGGAAGAGATCGAATATTTCCTCCACGCTCATGCCGCCCTCGGCTACGATCGGCGGCAGGACCAGATTCTCGTCCACCGTCAGCGTCGCGAAGATACCGCGTTCCTCCGGCACCAGGCCAAGGCCTTGATGCGCCGTCCGGTGCAGTGGCAGGCGCATCAGATCCTTGCCGTCGAAAGCGATCTGGCCGGTCCGCTGGCGGATCAGCCCGATGATGGCGCGCAATGTCGTGGTCTTGCCGACGCCGTTGCGGCCCAGCAATGTCACCGTTTCACCTGGAAAGACCTCCAGATCGACGCCGTGAAGCGCGTGGCTTTCGCCATACCAGGCGTTGAGGCCGCGGACTGCAAGAAGAGGCGCGGCGTCACTCATCGGCGGTGCCCATATAGGCGATCCTCACCCGTTCGTCGCGACTGACCGTGGCATAGTCGCCGGCGGCAAGGATTTCGCCGCGCTGCATGACGGTTATCCAGTCGCAAAGATCGGCTACAACAGTCAGATTGTGCTCGACCATCAGCACGGCGCGATCCCTGGCGACCGAGCGGATGATATCTGAAACCGTGCGCACATCCTCATGCCCCATGCCGGCCATCGGCTCGTCGAGCAGCAGCACTTTCGGATCGAGGGCCAGCGTCGTGGCGATCTCGAGCACGCGTTTCCTGCCATAGGAGAGATCGGCGGCGGGCCTGTTCTTGGCATCGTCGAGGCCGACAGACCGCAAAAGCTCCTCGGCGCGCGGCGTCAATCGATCGAGCGCTGCCAGCGAGCGCCAGAACTGAACGCTGAGCCCGCCCGGCCGCTGCAATGCAACGCGCACATTGTCGAGCACGCTGAGATGCGGAAACACCGCCGATATCTGGAACGAGCGCACCAGGCCCATCCGCGCGACCTTGGCCGGCGACGTGCGGGTGATGTCGTGGCCGAGCAGTTCGATCCTGCCGCTCGTCGGCGGCAGGAACTTGGTAAGCAGGTTGAAGACGGTGGTCTTGCCGGCGCCGTTGGGCCCGATCAGCGCGTGGATGTTGCCATGGTAGAGGTCGAGATCGACATTCCTGACCGCGACGAAACCGGCGAAGTCGCGCCGCAGGCCCCGGGCGGAAAGCACCACTCGCGGCCCATTCGGTTCGGGCGGCGCCATCGGCCCGCCAATCACTCGCTGGCCGTAGGACAGCCGCTTTCCTTGGGGCTCAGGAACGCCTCGTTACCGGGGATCGTGGCAAGGGGTTTGTAATAGTCCCATTCCTTGGTGCTCTCGCTCGGCGACTTGACCTGATAAAGATACATATCGTGGACCATGTTGCCGTCGGACTGCACTTTGCCGTTCGCCGTAAAGACGTCGTTCACCGGCATCGAATGCAATTCCTTGGCGACGGCTTCAGTCGCGTCGGTGCCGGCCTTGTCGATCGCCTTCAGATACTGCGTCACTGCCGAGTAGGTGGCGACCTGGATCATGTTCGGCATGCGGTTGGTGCGCTTGAAAAACTGCTGGGCGAACTCGCGGCTCTTGTCATCGCGATCCCAGTAGAAGCCTTCGGTCAGCACCACGCCTTGCGCTGCCTCGAGGCCGAGCCCATGCACCTCGGCCAGCGTGAACAGAAGCGCTGCAAGCCGCTGACCGCCCTGCACGACACCGAACTCGGCCGCCTGCTTGATCGAGTTGGAGGTGTCGAGGCCGGCGTTCGCCAGCCCGATGACCTTGGCGCCCGACGATTGCGCCTGCAGCAGGAAGGATGAATAATCGGTCGAGCCGAGCGGGTAGCGCACCTCGCCAACCACCTTGCCGCCATGGCTCTCGACGAACTTGGCGGTCTGCTCCTTGAGCGAATAGCCGAATGCATAATCGACGGTGACGAAGAACCAGCTGTCGCCGCCTTGCTGGACAAGAGCGCCACCGGTTCCTACCGCCTGCGAATGCGTGTCATAGGCCCAGTGGAAGCCATAGGGCGAGCATTGTTTGCCGGTCAGTTCGGTGGTCGCGGCGCCGGTGACGATGTCGATTTTCTTCTTTTCCTTGGAAATCCCCTGGACGGCCAGCGCCACCGAGGAGGTGGTCAGTTCCATGATGGAATCGACCTGTTCGGTATCATACCACTGCCGCGCAATGTTGGAGGCGATGTCCGGCTTGTTCTGGTGGTCGGCGCTGACGATCTCGATCGGCGCGCCTTGTACCTTGCCGCCGAAATCCTCCACCGCCATCTTGGCGGCATCGACCGACCACTTGCCGCCGAAATCGGCATAGACGCCCGACTGGTCGTTGAGAATGCCGATCTTGACCTTGCCGTCAGAAATCTCGGCGGCTGCGGCAGGCATCGCAGTCGCTGCAAGAAGCGCGGCCGAGGCCAGGTACGATATCTTCATTGGTGACTTCCTCCCTTATGGTCGACAACCGAGCAACATGTCCGCGGCTGCCTGCTGCGGCACGAAGAGTGGCCTCCCATATTCCGTCCTCTCCGGCGGAAAATCGCAGCGCTGTAGGGCCGGCTATGCCCGTCCCTCAAATCGTAGCATCGCGCGGCAACGCGAGAACAGTTACTTTAGTATTAGGCTCGCGGTGCCCATGCCGCGCACGTCGAAGCGCAACATAGGGCCGGATCGTGCAGGGTCCAGATGGCGTCTGATCTCTCTGAAGCCGACGTGCCGTGATGAAATCCCGGCCCGAGCGGTCGTGATCAGATGATGCAGCTGAACGAGAAACGTGTGTTCTCAACCACCGGCTGGATGATGGCATGCAAGCAGGCGGCCATCGCCGATGCTTTGAAGAAGCGGACGCTCGCTGCGGCAGAGGGAGGTGGCGGCTGGGCAGCGGGTGTGGAACCGGCATCCCGAAGGTGGGTTCATCGGGCTGGGCAGGTCGCCCTTGAGTACCAACCGCCCGCGCCGCGCCCGGTCGATGCTGGGTATCGGAACGGCGGAACGCAGCGCCGCGGTGTAATGGTGTCTGGGCGCCGCAAAGACCTCGTCGGTCGGCCCACTCTCCACGATCGATCCCAGATACATGACCGCCACACGGCTCGAGATCTGACGCACCACGGAAAGGTCGTGGGCGATGAACACATAGGTCAGGTTGAACTCCTCGCGCAGATCGGCGAGCAGGTTGACGATCTGCGCCTGGATCGACACGTCGAGCGCCGAGACCGGCTCGTCGGCCACGATCAGCCGTGGCCGCAGCGCCAGCGCGCGGGCGATGCCGATACGCTGGCGCTGGCCGCCGGAGAATTCGTGCGGATAGCGCGATGCGTGCTGGGGCGACAAGTCGACCCGGCGCAGAAGGTCGGCCACGCGGTCCGCCATTTCCGATGCCGAGAGGCGTTCATGGATACGGAATGGATCGGCCAGCAGATCGCCGACCCGCCGGCGCGGATTGAGCGAAGCGCTGGGATCCTGAAAGACCATCTGCATCTGCCGCCGCAACGGACGAAGCTGGCGCTGGGAGGCATCGCTGATGTCGCGGCCCTCGAATTCCAGCGACCCCGAGCTGATTTCGGTCAGACGCACCAGACACCGGCCAAGCGTGGATTTGCCGCAACCGGACTCGCCGACGATGCCGAGCGTTTCCCGGGGCCAGATGTCGAGAGACACCTTATCGACCGCATGTACGGTCCGGCGCTGTGCCGGGAAGATCGAGCGGCCGACGCTATAACGTTTCGACAGATCGCCGGCGCGAAGCAGCGGGCGCGGCACGGCATTCATCGTTGCATCTCCACGCCGCCAGCCTTCTGGACAGCGAATTGTCTGCGCGTGGCCTCCGACAACACGCAGGCGGCACGATGGCTCTCGCCTTGCATGATCGGCAGCTGGACCAGACAGGCGTCGTGGCGAAAGGCACACCGGGGGCCGAAGGCGCAGCCTTTCGGCAGGTTGGAGAGCGAGGGCGGAATCCCGGGGATAGCGGCAAGCCGGGCCGGACGTGGTCCCTCCATCGGCGGGATCGAGCCGAACAAGCCCCATGTGTAGGGATGCAGCGGCGCCCGGAACACGCTGCTCTTGCTGCCCTCCTCGACAAAGCGTCCGCCATACATCACCAGCACCCGGTCCGCGACTTCGGCAACGACGCCAAGATCGTGCGTGACCAGGATCACCGCCGAGCCGAACTGGTCGCGCAATCGTCCGATCAGCTCGAGGATCTGCGCCTGCACGGTAACATCGAGGGCTGTGGTCGGTTCATCCGCGACGAGCAGCGCCGGGTTGCAGGAGAGTGCCATGGCAATCACCGCACGCTGGCGCATGCCGCCGGAAAGCTGGTGCGGGTAGCTGTCGACGACCCGATCCGGATTTGCGATGCCGACCGCATCCAGCAATTGCACGGCCCGCGCCCGCGCGGCTTTCGCCGACGCTTTTTCATGCGCGCGCACCTGCTCGCCGATCTGGTTGCCGATCGTATGCACAGGAGTGAGCGCCGACATCGGATCCTGGAAGATCATCGCGATCTGGCGGCCGCGAATGGCATCGAGCGCACGCCGGCTGAGCCCGATCAGCTCCTGTCCCATGAAACGGATGGAACCGGAGACGATAGCGTTGGGGCTGTCGATCAGCCCCATGATGGCGAGCAAGGTCTGGCTTTTGCCCGAACCGGATTCGCCGACCACCCCGATGATCTCGCGCTGCTCGACGGCAAACGAGACGCCTCCCACCGCCCGCACCAGGCCCTCGTCGCTGCGGAAGGAGACGGTGAGGTCCTTGACCACCAGAAGAGGAGCATCAGCCGACATTGCGTGCCCTCGGGTCGATGATGACGAAGACGACGTCGACGACGAAGTTTGCCATCACCACGAAGAAGGCGGCGTAGATCACCGTGGCCAGGATCATCGGCAGATCGAGGGTCTGCAGTGCCTCATAGGTCAGTTTCCCGACACCCTGCAATCCGAAGACCACTTCGGTCAACAGTGCGCCGCCGCCGACCAGGGCACCAAAATCGAGGCCGAACATGGTAACGAACGCGACCAGCGAGGTCCTGAGGCCATGATGCAGCAACACCCGGCGCTCGCCGATCCCCTTGGCCCGGGCGGTGCGGATGAAATCCTCCTGCATCATCTCGATCAGGCTTGCGCGCAGCACCCGTCCATAGAGGCCGACATAGAGGGTTGCCAGCGTGAACCACGGAATGACGAGCGCCTTGAACCAGCCCCAGGGATTCTCGGTCAGGGGGATGTAGCCGAGCGGAGGAACCCAGGAAAACAGCCAGCTGTCATGCCAGCGGCTTTGTGTCAGCAGGTTGGCGACCTCGCCCAGCCAGAAGACCGGGATCGACACGCCGACCAGGCTCAGGATCATCAGCGCGCGATCAACGAATGTACCGCGCGTTGCGCCTGCGATCACCCCGACAATCAGTCCACCCAGCACCCACAGCACTGCCGCGCCGCCGACCAGCGACAGCGTCACCGGAATGGCGCTTATCACGGTCGGGATGACGCGCTGCCCGCGATTGACGAAGGAGGTGAGATCACGGCTGACAAAAAGCCGGTTCATCATCAGCCCATATTGCACAGGCAATGGCCGGTCGAGACCGAAATCGTGGCGCACCTGGATCAACGTCTCTTGCGAAGCATTGCGGCCGGCAATGCGCGCCGACGGATCGGCGCCCGGCGTCGCAAAGAAAATCAGGAAAGCAACGACACTTATGCCGAACATGACCAGCACCATCTGGCCAAGCCGGAAGCCGAGCGCGGCAACCACTAGACGCCCCTCGGCGAGGATTTCGGATCGAGCGCGTCGCGTACGCCGTCGCCCAGAATGTTGAGGGCCAGGACCGTGATGACGATGGCCAGCCCCGGCGCCAGTGCAACGACCGGCCGCGAATAGAGCAGGCCCTGGCCGTCCTGGATGATGGTGCCCCAGCTGGCATCCGGCGGCTGCACGCCGATCGACAGGAACGACAGCGAGGATTCCGTCATCATGTTGAGCGCCAGGATCAACGGCACGAAAACGATGATCCGGGTCACCACATTGGGCATGATGTCGCGCAAAAGGATGCGCCAGGGCGACGCGCCCAGGCCGATCGCAGCGGTCACGAATTCGGCATGCATCAAGGTCAGGACATGGCCACGGATCGGCCGCGCCACATAGGGCACATAGACGATGCCGATGATGAAGACCGGTAGCCACAGGCTGCCGGAGCGGATTTCGAATGGACCGATCTGGATACTCTGCGCAATCAGCACGATCGACAGCGAGATCGCCAGCAGGAAAATCGGGAAGGCCCAGAGCACGTCGAGAATGCGCGACAGGCCGATGTCGACGATGCCACCGAAGAACCCGGAGACGACCCCCAGAAACGTCGCGAGGACGAGGCACAGCGCGGCTGCAGCACCCGAGATCAACAGCGAATCCCGTCCGCCGTAAAGCAGCCGCGCCGCGACGTCGCGGCCCTGGTTGTCGGCTCCGAGCAGGTAGGGACCGATGCGCCACGTCGGCCCGATCGGCGTCATGCCGAGGCCAAGGCCTTCTGTGGAGGGCTGCAGCACCGGCTGGGTCACCCCATCGACGACGACCTCGCCATTGAGATTGGTCACAAATGGATCGGTGCCGGAGACGTACCGCGCATAAAGCGGCGCCGCGAGCGAGGCGATCACGACGACGACGAGCACGGCGAATGCCGATATTGCCGAACGATCGCCTTTCAGCTTGCGCCATGCCGTGCGCCACGGGCCATCGGTGGCCCGGCGAACCGAGATGGCGGGCTGATCCGCAATGACATTGACCATGAACAGGATTGCCTAGGAAAAATCTCGGCCTGAAAGATGCGCTGATCCGCCGGAAAAGGAAATGCGACGGAGAGCCGGCGGCGCTCCGTCGCATTGGCTCCGGGAGGTTATTCCACCCAAGACTGGCTGACGATCCAGTAGAATTGTGGGCTGAAGGTGAAGTTCTTCAGCCTGGACGAGATGACATCGACCCGCTTCGGCGTGAACAGGACGGCGACCGGCGCCTTGTCCGTCACCGCCTTGTCGATGGCGGTCCAGAGTGTCGCGCCCTTGGCCGGATCGGCGATGGTGGCTGCCTCTGCCTCGTCCATCGATGCGTCGATCGACTTGTCGCAGAACCCCGAAATATTGACCGAGGCGTCGGAACCTGGCGTAAACGAGGCACAGCTGAACAAGACCTGCAGGAAATTCGATGGCGCCGGGTAATCCTGGAACCATTGCGAGATCGAAATCTGCACCTTGTTGTTGGTGTTCTGGATGTAGGTGAACTGGATGTTCTGCGAAATCGGCTTGACCGATGTCTTGTAGCCAAGCTGGTTGAGCACGTCCTGCAGATAGACGCCGATCGCCTTGGAGACAGTGGTGTCCTCGGTGATGATCGTCACCTCCTGACCTGCGGTTCCCGATTCAGCAACCAATTGCTTGGCCTTATCCATATCCGGCGCGGACCACTTCTCACCCGGATTGGCGGTGAACGGGCAATAGGCTGCGAATGACGGGAAGCCCGGCGGCAGGATCTGACAGGCCGGCTGCGCCAGATTGCTGCCGCCGAAAAGCTTGACGATCGCGGCGCGGTCGATGGCGAAGTTCACCGCCTGGCGAACGCGGATGTCGTTGAACGGCGCCAGATTGGTGTTCATCGGCGCATACCACATCGCCGTCAGCGGGTGAACCGTGACCTGCTTGGCATATTTGGTGCCGAGTTCGGCGAGACGGTCGGACGGCGGCGGATCGAACATCCAGTCCGCCTGGCCATTCTCGACCGCCGTCACCGCCGCCTCGTCGGTAAGGCCGAATTCATAGTCGATCTCGTCCGGATATCCGGCCGGCTGCGCTTCCTTGCTCCATTCCTTGAAGTGAGGGTTGCGCACAATCTTCATCAGCTTGTTGGGGTCGTAGCTGGCGATCATATAGGGTCCGGTGCCCGGAATCGGATCGGTGCCGACGTCCTTGAGCGGCGCGCTCGCCGGCAGGATCGACGCGTGTGGAACGGCAAGCTTCTGCAGGAACTCGGCATCCGGCTGGACCAAGTTGAAGGTAATGGTTCCGGCCGCATCATCGACAGACAGGCCACCTTTGAGGGAGCATGTCGCGGGCGCCTTCAAGCATGCATCCGCGCCGATGATGCCTTTGTAGAAGGTCCCGGCCGTCGGCCCGCTGATCTTGAAGATGCGCTGGAACGAAGCGACCACGTCTTTGGTCGTGACGTCCGAGCCATCGGCGAACTTGATGCCCTTGCGCAGCTTGAAGACATAGGTCTTGCCGCCGTTCTCGACCTGCGGGAGGCTTTCCGCCAGGTCCGCGACGACCTCGAACCCGGTCTTGTCTCCGGCCTTCCTGTAGGTCACCAGGCCATCGTAGAGGACATAATTGATCTGGAAATACTGCAGCGTGTAATTGATGTGCGGATCGGCGGTGCCTGCCGCGGCATTGGCCAGCAATCGGAGCGTGCCGCCTGGCTTGCCCTCGGCGGCCAAGGCACCGCTTGCCGGCGACATCATCGTCACGCCGAGCAGAGCCAGCCCGGGTATCAACGCTGCAAATGCTTTTTGGGGTCGCATATTTGTTCCCTCATGGAGGCGTGTCGGCTTTTGCCGCGCTGAATCCGGTCGATCGACCACCGCGCGGCTGAAAACAGTCCTGGGTTTGCGAACGGCGTTCGCTACTTCGCCCAATCGCAAAAGACTACGGCGAGCGAAGCCGGACGGGATAGCTATTAAGATAGATAGGGTCGGACAGGCTTATTCCCGCCTATTTGTTGAGCAGTCGCCCGACATGGCTATTTGACAAGCAATCATCAGCGGGTAAGCTTGCCGGATGCAAAGCCTTCCAGGCGATCTAGAGAGCCGGTTCCGAACTGGAATGAGCATCGACGCTGCCATGGCGATGGCGACGGAGGTGCTGGAGCCCATCGGTTTCACCGCATTCATCTACGACTATACGCCGGTGCCGGTCAGTCACAAGGGCGAGCTTATCACGCCCTCGCTGATGGCTCTGCGCAACGTGCCGCGCGACATGCAGGATCTCTGGTGCAAGGGCGGATATTATCAGCTCGACCCGGTGCAGGAGGCCGCGCTCGCGGTATCGAGACCGTTTCTCTGGTCGCACAACGGCGTTCAGAGCAACGTCATGCAGCGTGTGCTTCAGTCCAAGCACGATCCTGTGGTCAGCTATCTGCTTGACACGAGGATGACCTGCGGCGTCACCGTACCCATTCGCCTTGCCGGCGGCGATCTCGCCACCTTCACCGCTATCCGTGCCGATCCGGAGGCCGGGTTCGAGGCCGAAGCCAGACCCTTCATCGCCGAGATCGGCGATCTGGGTCATCTGCTGCATGATTCCGTCTATGCCGGTTTCGATGCTGGAATCCGCACCTGCCAACATGTCCATCTGACGTCGCGCGAACGCCAGTGCCTGCGCCTGGCCGCTGCCGGACTGACGGCCAAGCAGGTCGCGCGTGAGATTGGCCGCGCGGTGCCTACCGCAACGCTGCACCTCAACGCGGCGACGCGAAAGCTTGGCGCGCGCAACCGCTTCCATGCCATCGCGCTCGCCGCCCATTACCGGCTGCTTGAACCGGAGCATTGAGGCTCTCGACCTGCGGGCGATCGGCCTTGCCTCGGGCAAACTCATAACCGGCAAACCTATAAATAGTGCTAGCTGTAAATGCGCCGGGCCGCTTAGTACCGTCGGCCGCAAAACAAGGCTTGGGAGGGTCCACACTTCGGCTCCTGCCGCGCCATGATGCGGAGCTTTGATTGTGACGGCGCATGCGATCACCGAAGGATTTAGCCAATACCAGGGCTATCGCACCTGGTACCGAGTGACCGGAGACCTCACCTCGGGCAAGCTGCCCCTGATCGTCGCTCATGGTGGACCGGGCTGCACGCACGACTATGTGGATTCATTCAAGGAGCTTGCCGAAACCGGACGAGCCGTCATCCACTACGACCAGATCGGCAATGGCAAATCGACCCATCTGCCGGATAAGGGCGGTGACTTCTGGACCGTCGATTTCTTCCTGGGCGAACTCGATGCGCTGCTCGCCCATCTCGGCATTGCCAGCCGCTACGCCCTGCTGGGCCAATCCTGGGGCGGCATACTTTCGGCCGAGCACGCGGTGCGCCGCCCGGAGGGGCTCAAGGCATTGATCCTGGCCAATTCGCTGGCCTCGATGGTGCTGTGGGTGGAAGGAGCCCGGCAATTGCGCGCCGGGCTGCCAGTCGATGTACAAAGCGCGCTCGACCGGCACGAAGCGGCAGGAACCACCGATCATCCGGAATATGTTGCGGCGACGAAGGCTTTCTACGACCGCCATGTCTGTCGCGTCGTTCCGATGCCGCCAGAGGTCGCCCGGACATTTGCGGCAATCGAGGAAGATCCGACCGTCTATCACACCATGAATGGTCCCAATGAGTTCCACGTCATCGGCACGATGCGGAACTGGACCATCGTCGACCGCCTGCATCAGATCGAGGCGCCGACCCTGGTTTTCCGCGGCTTCTACGACGAAGCGACCGAGGCCTGCGTCCAGCCCTTTCTCGATCGTATTCCCCACGTCGAAGGTTTGGTCTTCCCGAATTCCAGCCACATGCCGCATGTCGAGGAAAAGCACGACTGCCTCGCCGCCGTCGGGCGCTTCCTGGCCAAATACGACTGACGTTCCAGCAGCACGCCCTTCAGCCTGCGGTGGCCGAAGACGAGTGACAGTCCGCTCTCGGCGAGGTCGGCGAGCAACTCCTCGTTGCCGCCGCCGGTGCCATGACGATGCCGTCGATGCGGCGCTCCAGCACCCGGTCGATCTCGCGCGCTTCGCGTGCCGTGTTTCTCCTCGGTGTTGAACAGCAGAATATTATAGCGCTCGGCGCGCTGGTGGGCTGCGTCCCCAGTCCGCGTACGAACTCGGCGAAAAAGGGGTTGGTGACGTCCGAAATCGGCGCGGCGATGGTGCCGGTCTGGGCGGCGCGCAGGCTGCGCGCTCAGCCATCCGGCCGATATCTCAGCCCGCTGAGCTGTCTTGAGCTTCTTTTGGTCTCGACGCTCAGGGCGCGCGAACCGTTGCCGACAGGCGAGACCATCGCGGCCGACGCCGAGTGCGAAGGTGCCTGCAGGTATGGACGTGTCCACCCCAAGTTTCGCCAAGCACGTTGCAACCGAATCTATTAGCCGGCGTTAAAGTGCGGGTGGTTTAGCGGGAGGCTTTCATGCAGACGTATCTCGTCGAGCGTATGGACGGCGACGATGTGATCTCGGTGCGCGTCGTCAACGCGCCGAGTCCGTTCAAGGCTGCGGCCATGGTGACCGATGGACATATTACCTTCCGAAAGTGGGAAAAAGACTGGATCCGCGTGACTGACGAAAATCGGGGACAGATCTATGCATATTGTTTTGTCGCCGGCAGCTACTCCGATACTGAACCATTGCCGGTATCGTCCGGGAGAACCACAGAATAGGCAATGTGCCTGAATAGCGGCGATTCCGTCTTCGATCCCACCTTGGCAGATGTGTAACAGGCGTTGCCAACTTGGCACGAACGCCAGTGCTCGCTGCGTCAAGCGCACCACGCGAGCCCGGCATGATTGGCTCTGCCGGCGGCTTGCGAAACAGGCGAAGTGACTAACCAAGCGTCCTTGGGCGAAGATCGGGGCATCATCAGAATGATCGATGAAAAGATTGGGGCGGGAGGCGATAAGTGATCCTAATCTTAGCGTGGGCAACTCATGTCTTCGGCATATTTGGGATCAGAAGTCGCGGATCAGGATCTAGCGGTGGATTGTCAGACAACGACCTCCAATAAATGGTCAAGTGTTCCACAATACGCACTGGATCAGGGTGGTCCGGTACTGCGCCCATTTCAAGGATTGGGCACCGATTTTACCAACGTTGCCGTATTCGATCACCTGAGAAATATGGTCCGCCAGTACCCCGACAAGCTCGCAATCAGCGACGGCGCCAATCGTCTGACTTATTCCCAGCTTCTCCGGTCAGTTGAGACGCTGTCCTACCAGATCGCTGCCGCCGTCCCAGACGGACAGGCGATAGGGATTCTTCAGGCCAACTCGGCCTGGTATCCCATCGCCATCCTGGCAAGCATGACGGCTGGGCGACTTTCGGTGCCACTCAACGCGCGAGATCCCAGCTCGCGGATCCTGGAAATCGTGGCGGGGGCGCGGCTCTCGGCCATCCTGGGCGAGGGCAATGTCCGACCCGCCGGTTTGCCTCACCAAGTCAGTTGGATCGATGTGCCCACCAGTGCGGCCTCGCAATCGGTACAAGTGCCTCAGCCTTACCCCGTCTCGGTCGATGCGCCCGCCATCGTGCTTTATACGTCAGGGAGCACAGGCCGCCCCAAAGGCATCGTTAACAGCCAGCGCAGCTTGCTGTGCCGGGTCCAGCAATATGTCGATGCATGCCACATCAACTCGGATGATGTTTTCCTGCCATTGACCGGACCCGCCACAATCGCCGGGTACCGGGAGATTCTTGCAGCCCTTCTCACCGGGGCCACTTTGCATCTGGTCGAAGTCGAAGCGGTCGGCTTGCGCGCCGTTCAGCGCCTAGTGCGATCCGAAGGCGTGACAATCACCTATCTGGTGCCGGCGCTGCTTCGCGCGCTCATGGCCGACGGACCTGCTGAAGCGTTCCATTCGCTTAGAGTCGCCCGGATCGGTGGCGAGAAGGTGCCCTGGACCGACATCGCACTGCTGCGCAAGGCCGTCTCCGATACGTGCCTCATCCAGATCGGTTACTCGTCAACCGAGACCACCGGCTCACAATGGTTCTTGCCGCGAGACTGGCCGGAGCATGGAGATTCGGTTCCAGTTGGTTGGCTGCTGCCTGGAATCACCTTCGCAATTGTCGACGAAGCGGGCCGCTGCGTTCAATCGGGCCGCAGCGGAGAGCTTCTGATCAGGAGCCCGTATGTCTTGCTTGGCCATTGGGAGGACGGGGCGGTTATGCCGGCGACATCAGATCCGGACGATCCAGGCCTTCGGATTTTCGCGACAGGTGACCTCGTCCGACTTGATAATCAAGGCTTACTGCACATCGTCGGTCGCAAGGGACGGCAGGTAAAGATCAACGGTCGACGCGTCGAGCCAGCCGAACTCGAACGGGTGCTGCGTTGCGCGCCTGCTGTTGCGGATGCCGTGGCAATCGTGACTGCGGCCAATGAGCTTGTCGCCTTTGCCGTTCCTCGGCGCTCGGCCGAAGCGAGCTTTTCGGACGAGCTTCGCCAGCTTGTGAGGACCAATCTGCCACCGCCGCTGCGTCCCTTGCGGTTACACACGATCGCCGAGATCCCGCGTCTGCCAAGCGGCAAGGTGGACATCTCGACACTTGCAGAGATGGATCTTTCAGCCAGAGGGACGGCAGCGACGGCGCGTCCGCTCGAGCCGCGAGGCAAGCTGACGGCGCAGCAGATCGTCCAGCGGGCGTGGACCAGCATCCTCAATACGCGCGTAGCGGCGGGACGCTGGGATGACGCCGGAGGAGACTCGCTGAAGCTGCTGCACTGCGTCATGGAAATCGAAAGCGCCATCGGGCAGGAACTCGGCCTTGAGGCGTTCACCGTTGGAATGAGCCTGGACGAGATGGTCAAGGCGGTCGCGTCTGCACAGGCAGGCGACCAAAGCGCGCGCGCCCAGAAGCATGATCCTCCAATTCTTTTTCTGTTCCCGGGATCCGTCGGCTACGGCCCGAGCCTTGCTGCCTTTGCAGCAGCGATGGGCAAGATCACCCGCGTTGCCCCGATCAGGTACCCAGCCCTGACCATGATCCTGCGCGGGCAAAACAGCCTCTCCGACATGGCCGATGCCGCCGTCGAGCAGATCCGCCGCGCTCAACCCGCGGGTCATATACGACTTCTCGGTCATTCGCTCGGCGGTGCTGTCGCTTTCGAAGTTGCGGCGCGGCTGCTGGCCGCGGGGCGGACCGTAAGGTTCCTTGGCATTCTCGACACCAGTCTCGTCGGCGAGCGAAGCGCTCGCTGGGAGACGTTTACGCGCACATTCAATCGAATCCGAACCAACCGCGTATCCGCTTATCGGATGGCTTGCCGGGCCCTCGCGAAAGTCGCCGTGGCAATGCGGCGCGAGGCGCAACTGGTCCGGTTTCTCGATCGTTTCGCTCAGGGACAGTTCAACGCGACGAGTTTTAGAACCAAACTGGAACTGCAAGAGGTTTTGCGCGCGCGAGCCTTCTTCCAGTGGGTGGCCGAGCCAAAGCCGGCGCTGCCGATCACAGGCACCCTGTTCCGCTGTGCTCGACCCGGAATGCCTCTGGCCATCGGCTGGGATCGCGCTTTCGGACATCTGGACGTGATTCCGATCGTCGGCAGCCACATCGATCTGGTCGTAGAGCCTCACCTCGCCACCAACCGCCCCCTTATCGAGAAAGCGGTGGCGCAAACCTATTCGCCAACCGAGTCTCGCAAACTGGAGTACAAGCTATCGACCTGATCTCAACATTCAGCAAGGACGCGCTTGTGCTCGACGCTGCTGCGGAGGTCGATCGCATCGTCCAGATCCTGCGCCAGCAGGTCCTTGGCACGCTGCGACGTCGAGGCGCGGTTGTCGGCCTCTCAGGCGGCATCGACAGCTCCGTCGTCGCGGCGTTGTGTGTTCGCGCCTTTGGGAAAGACAAGGTCCTCGGAATATTCATGCCGGAGCGCCACTCCTCCGGTGACTCGCTAAGCCTTGGCCGCACTGTCGCCGCACAGCTTGGCATCGATGCGATCCTGGAGGACATAACACCGGCCCTCGAAGCGATTGGCGCCTATTGTCGGCAGACCGAGGCAATCCAGACTGTCGTCCCCGACTATGGGGACGGCTGGAAATGCAAGCTGGTGCTGGCCTCAGTTCTCGAGAGCAATGGTCTCAACATCACGCGCCTCACGGTTCAGGACCCTGAGGGCAGGACCGACACGGTGCGTCTGCCGTCGGCAGCCTATCTGCAGATCGTCGCCGCAACCAATTACAAGCAGCGCCTGCGCAAGATGACCGAGTACTATCATGCCGACCGCCTCAACTATGCGGTAGCGGGCACGCCGAACCGCCTGGAATACGACCAGGGCTTCTTCGTCAAGCAGGGCGACGGAATCGCCGACCTGATGCCAATCGTTCACCTCTACAAGACCCAGGTCTATCAGTTGGCCGAATATCTTGGGGTGGACGAAGAGGTCCGACGCAGACCGCCCACCACGGACACCTTCTCGATGGCGCAGAGCCAGGAGGAGTTCTACTTCGCACTGCCTTATTATCTGATGGATCTGTGCCTCTACGGGTTAAACCACGGGATCGCTAACGAAGACGTCGCTGAGGCCACCGGTCTCACAGTGGCGCAGGTTCAGAAAGTTTTCAAGGATATCGACAGCAAACGACGCGCCGCACGCTATCTTCACGCGCGGCCGTTGGTGTCCTCTTCAATGGGCGAGGGCTAGGCGATGTGCGGCATCGCCGGAATTGTGTCGCTGAGCGCCGCCGCGGCGCCCCCTTCCCGTGGTGCGCTGATGCGCATGGTAGGCACACTGGCGCATCGCGGCCCGGACGAGCGCGGTCTTTACCGGGACAAACGTGCGGGATTGGCGCATGCCCGTCTGTCCGTCATCGATCTCGCCAGTGGCCAGCAGCCACTCGCCGGCGCGGGCGACACAATGTGGATCGTCTTTAACGGCGAAATCTTCAATTACATCGAGCTGCGGCAAGACCTGGTCGCGCTCGGTTATCGCTTCCGCACACGCAGCGACACGGAAGTCATCGTCCATGCCTATCATGCCTGGGGCGAGGCCGCCTTCGAGCGGATGAATGGGCAATGGGCAGTCGCCATATGGGACTCCGTGGCGGGTCGACTCGTCTTGTCGCGGGATCGGTTCGGCATCTGTCCGCTGCATTTTTGCGAGCACGGCGGACGGCTTTACTTCGCCAGCGAGGTGAAGGCCATTTTCGCGGCCGATGCGGATATACCCCGCGCCTTCGATCCAGCCGGCATCGATCAGACTTTCACGCTCTGGACTGTCGTGCCGCCACAAGGCGTGTTTGGAGGAGTAAGCGAACTCACTCCAGGGCACATTCGCATTTATGACAGTGGCATCGTTCGCGAGCGGGCTTTTTGGAAGCCAAGCTATCCAGAGGTTGACGGAGGACCCGGCGATGACGAATTCGCCGGTTCACTTGATGACGCGGTGGAGGAAGTGCGCGGCGCCCTGGAAGCCGCTACGGCGCTCAGGATAGTACGCGCCGACGTGCCGGTCGGCTGCTATTTGTCCGGCGGGCTCGACAGCTCGCTGGTCGCCGCGCTTGGAAGACGCTTCGCCGGCGGGCGCTTCCAGACTTTCTCCCTGCGTTTTGCCGACGCCGAGTATGACGAGACTCATTTCCAGCGCCTGGTTGCCGGCGTCGCGGGAAGCGAGCACCATGAGGTGGTTGTTTCGCGCAGCGATATCGCTGGCATCTTCCCTGAGGTGATCTACCACACCGAGCGGCCAATCCTCAGGACCGCGCCGGCGCCGCTGTTCCTGCTATCGAGACTGGTGCGTCAGCATGGCATCAAGGTCGTGCTGACCGGCGAAGGGGCCGACGAAATGTTCGCCGGCTACGATCTGTTCCGCGAGGGCAAGGTCCGCCGTTTCTGGGGACGCCAGCCCGCCTCGACGCGACGCTCCCGGCTGCTGGAGCGCCTCTATCCCTATCTCAGCCGCTCGCCGGTGCAACAGCAGGCGATGGCACGCCAGTTCTTCGGGCGCGACATCCACGCCCATGACGCGCCTGGTTTTGCGCATGGCACGCGCTGGCGTACCACGAGCGCTATCAAGCGGCTGTTTTCGGCAGACATGCGGGCCCAAACGGAGCGCCGCAACGCCGTGTCCGAGCTGCTTGCCCGCCTGCCGGCGGAGTTTTCGCGATGGGGCTCCCTTGCGCAGGACCAGCATATCGAGATCCAGACGCTGATGTCGGGATACCTGCTTTCATCGCAAGGGGACAGGATGCTCTTGGCCCATTCCGTCGAGGGGCGCTTCCCATTCCTCGATCATGAACTCGTGAGGCTCGCGAATTCGCTTCCGGCCGCCTATAAGCTGCGCGTGCTCGATGAAAAGCATGTTCTGAAGCGTGTGGCGCAACCGATTGTGCCGTCGGAAATCGTCACTCGCAAGAAGCAGCCCTACCGGGCCCCCAACGCGCTTTGCTTCGTCGCCGATGGCGCTCCGGCCTATATTCGCGAAGCACTTTCGGAGGCGGCGCTGCGCGAGGCAAACGTCTTCGATCCTAAGTCGGTTGCCCGTCTCCTGAGCAAGTGCCAGGCCAGCGCCGGCGGCGCCGACCTGTCCAACTCCGACAATATGGCGCTGGTCGGGGTGCTGTCGACGCAGCTTCTTCATGAGCAATTTATCGCGAGCCGACCAAGTGGAGCTCGCACGCTCAAGCTCAGCGTCGATATCGACCGCGAGCATCGCGCAGAGGTGCTCGCATGATGCATGGCGCCGTACCGCTCCTGCACGACTATCTCATCCACTCTGCCAGCCGGCTCGGCGGGAAGGTGGCCCTGGTGTGCGGTAATCAACGTGTCACCTACGGCGATCTCGATATGCGCTCGAACGCCATAGCGCATCATTTGAGCCAGGCCGGAATCGCGCGCGGCGATCGGGTGGTGATCTTCGCCGACAACACTGTCGAGGCCGTCATCGCTTTCTGGGCCGTGCTCAAGGCCAACGCCGTGGTGTGCATCGTCAATCCACTCACCAAAAGCGACAAGCTTGGTTATCTGCTCAACGATTGCCGCCCGACGGCACTGATCACCGACAACCACCTGCATTCGATTTTCAGGGAGCCGGCGCGGAATTGCCCATCGTTGCGCTGCATGATCGTCTCCGGGCCGATCGAACGCGACGACCTGCAAGAACTGCCGCATGCTGTGCGCTGGGAAACTGCGGTCGCGGCAGCCCGCAGCACGCCGCCCGCGCGCCGCTGCATCGATATCGATCTTGCTGCAATCATTTATACGTCCGGCTCGACGGGCGAGCCCAAGGGCGTGATGCTGACGCACCGAAACATGGTTGCCGCGTGCGCCTCGATTTCCTCATACCTGGCGCTTGCTGAAGACGAGGTGATCCTCAACGTCCTGCCGCTCGCCTTCGACTACGGCCTGTACCAGATGATCATGGCATTCGGCGCGGGCGCCCGGCTGGTGCTTGAACGCTCGTTCGCCTTCCCCGCGCAGATCCTTGGGCTGATCAAGCAAGAAAGGGTGACGGGCTTTCCCGGCGTACCGACCATCTTCGCCGCACTCGGGGAGCTCAAGTCTCTCAGGGATCAGGATTTTTCGAGTATTCGCTATGTCACGAACACTGCGGCCGCTCTGCAGCTCAAGCACATTCTCCTGCTTCAGGAGCTATTTTCTCGTGCCCGTATCTATTCGATGTACGGCCTTACCGAATGCAAGCGCTGTACCTACCTGCCGCCGGAGGATCTCGAGCGAAAGCCGTTGAGCGTCGGGATCGCCATCCCCAATACGGAAATGTGGATTGTCGACGAGCATGACAGGCGGGTCGGCCACGGTGTCGTTGGCCAGCTCGTCATCCGCGGAGCGACGGTGATGAAGGGTTACTGGGGCAAGCCGGAGGCGACGGCCAGGAAGCTCAAGCCCGGACCGCTGCCGGGCGAGCAGGTCCTGTACACCGGCGATTACTGCCGGATGGACGCCGAGGGCTACCTCTACTTTGTCGGTCGCGGCGACGAGATCATAAAATCGCGGGGCGAGAAGATAGCGCCGAAGGAGGTGGAAAACGTGTTGATGGAGATTGCGGGCGTACGGGAAGCCGCGGTCATCGGCGTTCCGGACGAGTTGCTTGGACAAGCAGTGAAGGCATTTGTCGTGATGGAGCAAGGAAGCATGATCGGTGAAAAGCAGTTGCAGAAAGAGTGCCAGAGACGACTGGAAAACTTCATGGTTCCAAAGTCGATCGTCATCGTACCCAGTCTGCCGATGACCGACACGGGCAAACTCAAAAAAACCGCCCTGTCATGAGTCGGTATCAGGGCGAAGTTGATCAGCATTCATTTTTTGTACCGGAGGCGAAATCAATGTTGTCTACCAAGGATAGAACCGATACCTGCAGCGATCAAATTCGCGCTTTCCTGGCGTCGAATTTCTATATAGCCGATCCAGAGAGCCTGGAGAGCGACACCTCGCTTCTCGACCAAGGCATCGTGGACTCGACGGGGGTGCTCGAGGTTATCGGCTTCATCGAGGAGACCTTCGGCATCACGGTCGAAGACAGCGAGCTGCTGCCCGAGAATCTCGATTCCATCGAGGGAATTGCGCAATATGTCATGCGCAAGAGAAACTGATTTGCCGACATCTCGCGCAACTCTGTTTCAAGTCCCCGACCGTTTCCGGTTGCGACAGCGCGTCTAGGCCTGTCGCGACGGCGGTGCTTACGCCTGCGCCTTCGTATGCCCCACAACCACCCTGCCCTCGCCGGCCTGGTTGGTGACTGCCCGGATACTCTCATAAGCCTTGGAACGCTCGAGCAAACTCATGACCTGCCGGTCCTGGCCAAGCCCAACCTCGAAAAGCAGGATGCCTCCGCGCCGCAAATAACGCGGCGCGTCCTTGAGCACTCGCATATGGATGCTCAGACCGTAGGGTCCGGCTGCGAACGCTTCACGCGGCTCGAGCTCGACCAAATGCGAACGATCGCCCTCGAGCCGTTTTTCCGAAATATAGGGCGGGTTGCAAACGATCACGTCGATCGTGCCGTCAAGCTCCAAGCCGGAGAAGGCGCCGAACAAGTCGCCCTGAAGCACCGTTACCCGCTCCTCCATATCAAGATGGGTGACGTTGCGGCGCGCGACCTCCACGCATCCGTCGGTAAGATCGCTTGCCCACACGCGCGCGGTGGGAGCGTGGTGCGCGATGGCGCACGCCAGATTGCCCGCCCCACAGCACATGTCGACAACGCGAGGCACCGGCAAGTTCAGTTGGCTCAGAACATCGAGAGCGGCGTTGCCGAGCAGTTCCGTTTCCGGCCGAGGAACAAGCGCACCGGGCGAGACCAGCAGCTGCAATCCCATGAAGGTGCTGCGGCCCCTGCCGTAGGCGTCGGCAACATTGATCTCTTCGCTCACGACACTCGCCTCCCCGTTTTAGCCGGCGTTGGTGGCCGACAATTGCGTTCCGATGAAGTGTATCTCAAAACCGTTTAACTCTCGATCGACAAAATCAAAACCCATCCGTCCCCAGACGCTTCGACGCCTTGATGCTACAAAGATGACCATAAGCTTCTGCGCTGTGTCATGATTAGGAATATCTCCTTACCAGACCCGGTTATCCCCAGCCTGGCGAGCCAGTTGCCGAATTCTCAGCCTGGCGTCACGATTTTGCTACATTTTAATCAAAGAAGGCACATATGTAAGCAATTCGTAATGTTCCAGCAGCGAAGGGCGGAGCTGCTGCTTCCCGGAAGGTTAAAGTTTGTCCCTCATCGAAAGAACCGACGAGATTGCGCGGCAATTTCGCGTCAAAGAGCGCATATCATGAAGTCAACCAAAGGGCGCTCGCTCGATCTACGATCCGCGATGTTCGGCTGTGTGCACGGCCTCGTTGGCGTAGGCGTTTTCTCCGCATTGATAAATATCCTCGCCTTGACCGGCTCCGTCTACATGCTCCAGGTCTACGATCGCGTGCTGCCTTCGCAGAGCGTGCCGACTCTTGTCGGATTTACAGTCGGGATGCTGGGACTTTACGCGGCCTACGGGCTCCTCGATTTCGTGAGGCTTCGCCTGTTGGTCCGCATCGGCAGCCGCCTGCATAGAAATCTGCAGCAAAAGGCGTTCGCAGCCTCGCTTTCCCTGCCCCTCGTTGCCGGGCCGGATGCGAACCGGGTACATCCGCTTCGTGATCTGGACCAGCTACGTGGCTTTCTTTCCGGACTGGGGCCGACAGTCTTATTCGACGCTCCCTGGATACCATTTTATATGGTGGTCATCTATCTGCTGCACCCTGCGCTTGGCGTGCTGGCAACGCTCGGCGCATGCGCCGTTGTGCTTTTGACGGTGGCTGCGGAGATCATCGGCCGCAAACCTGCGGCTCGTGCGTCTGAAACACTCGTTGCGCAGCGGCTTCTGGCCGATTCCGGCCGCCGCAACGCAGAGGTTGTTCAGGCTATGGGCCTGTCCGCCCCGCTTAGCCGGCGCTGGAACGAGGTCAGTCATCTTTATCTGAAGAACCAGGAACGGCTCTCCGACGTCGTTGGCGCAGCGAGCTCACTGTCGAAGACGCTCCGAATGGCCTTGCAATCATGCGTGCTGGGGCTTGGTGCCTACCTCGTGATCGGGGGCGAGGCCTCGCCGGGTGTGATCATAGCGTCGTCCATATTGCTGGGCCGCTCACTGGCGCCGGTCGATGTGGCGATCGCAAATTGGAGAGGGTTTCTGGCAACCCGCAAAAGCTATTCCGAGCTGGCGGCAGCGCTGGATGCTTTTGATAGCCAGCAAGAGCCAATGGAACTGCCACGCCCAAAGGCGGAGCTTGCGGTCGAGGAATTGACGGTCGCGCCACCAAGTCTGCAGAAGCCAACAATCTTCAATGTAAGCTTCCGCTTGGCGAGGGGCGCAGGGTTGGCGGTCGTCGGCCCGAGCGGCTCCGGCAAGACCACGCTCGTGCGCGCTTTGGTCGGGGCATGGAAGCCGCTTCGAGGAACGGTAAGATTGGACGGCGCCTCGCTCGATCAGTGGAATTCAGAGCTGCTCGGCATTCATATTGGCTACCTGCCGCAGGACGTTGAGCTGTTCGACGGCACGATCGCCGACAACATTTCAAGGTTCGGCGGCAAAAGCGACGCAAGGGGCGTGTTGGCAGCTGCCAAAGCTGCGGGCGTGGACAAGATGATCATGCGTCTTCCGCAGGGTTTTCAAACACGCATCGGAGAAGGCGGCGCAGCCCTGTCGGCTGGGCAGAGGCAGCTCGTCGGACTTGCCAGGGCACTTTACGGTGATCCATTCCTCGTCGTTCTTGACGAACCAAATTCCAATCTGGATGCAGACGGCGATGCTGCTTTGGCCGGCGCGATCCTGGCAGTGCGTCAGCGCGGCGGTATCGTGATCGTCGTTGCGCATCGCCCCTCCGCTCTCGTCAACATCGATCAGGTACTCGTCCTGTCGAACGGGATGCTCCATTCGTTCGGTTCGCGCGAAGACGTTCTGGCAAATGTGATCCGGCCCTTCCCGCGTCCGGACAAGCCAAACATTGTCGTTCCGCTGCAGCACGGTGCAAGCGGGCATGCGTGAGGTATTGCTTAGTGTCTAACGTGACCATGTCGTCATATGCTGCGGTCGCTGGCGAAGGCCAGCCGACCGGGGCGAAGCCAGAGCCGGATGGCATTCGAGCCAATTTACCCTGGGGCAATCTGCTCCGGAGCCTGGCAGAACATTCTCGTTCCGCTGCACAGAGGTGCAGCCGGGCATATGTGAGGTATCGCTCTACTGTTACCGTGTCGCCATACGCCGCGCCCGGTGGCGAAAGCCGTTCGTTGGAAACGAAGCCGGATCCGGATGGCATCCGGGCCAATCTGCTCTTGGGCTTGGCAACCAGCTTGCTGTTGATCTTTGGCGGAGGGCTGTGGTTGGGATTGACCAAGATTGCCGGCGCGGTGATTGCGCCTGCAACTGTGGTGGTCGAAAGCAACATAAAAAAAGTCCAGCATCAAACCGGCGGCACCATCGGCGGAATCTTCGCGCAGGACGGCGATCACGTGAAGGCCGGCGACGTGTTGGTCAGGCTGGACAACACATTGACCCGAGCAAACCTGCAGATAATCACCGAGGACCTCAATCGAGCCACCATTCGTCTGGCCCGGCTGGAAGCCGAGCGCCAGGGTCTGCCGGAAATGCAGATCCCGCCTGGCCTTCGGGTTCAAATGGGTGACCCGCAAGTGGCGGCGCTTGTCAGTGGCGAACGTGCCTTGTTCGAAAGCCGTGCTGCGGCGCTGGCTGGCCAGAAGGCACAATTGCAAAGCCGCGCGAAGCAGCTGGAACGTCAGATCGATGGCCTCAAATCGCAGCAGTCTGCGACGGATGAGTCTCTGGATCTGCTGACCAAGAACCTTGCTGACGTTGAATCTCTCTACGCAAAGAAGTTGGTCTCCAAGGAGAGGTTGAGCACTGTCAGCCTGGAGAAGACCCGGACTCGCGGCGAATCGGGACGCCTTGTCGCAGCGATAGCGGAGGTACAAGCTCACATCAGTGAAACGGACCTGCAGGTGCTTCAGCTCGACGAACAAATGCGGAGCGACGTGACCAACGAACTTCGCGAAACGGAAGCCAAGCAGACCGAACTCAGTGAGCGCAAGGTGGTGGCCGACGACGAGCTCGGCAGGACAGACATTCGCGCCCCGCAATCAGGCACGGTACAAGAATCCTCGGTCCACACCGTCGGAGGCGTGATTGGCGCCGGAGAGGTGCTCATGATGATTGTGCCCGATTCCGACAACCTTGTCGTAGACGCTTCCATTCCTCCGTCGCGCATTGATGAGATCCATCCCGGACAGCAGGTGTCGATCCGCTTTCCGGCGTTCGACGCCGGCACTACACCGGCTTGCGAAGGCTCGGTCAACCGCGTCTCCGCAGATCTGATCAAGGATCAGCAACGTCAGCTTTCCTATTTTTCGGCGCGCATCGATGTCGAGAACGAAGCGACCTGCCTGACAGGAGAGAAAATCCTCAAACCGGGCATGCCCGCCGAAGTCCATATAAGAACCGACGAGCGCAGTGTCTGGTCCTACTTGATGAAACCTCTTACCGACCAATTTTCCAGAGCTTTCAGGCAGTAAGCGGCTGCCAACCCAGTGGCGGCCGCTTGGCTCGAGGCGCAGCCGATCTATCGGATCGCCGCGCTCTCGAGAGCGCTGCTGAACCTTACCTCGATCGTGTCTCCCGGCATGACCTCGGTGTCTTCTTGGGCCGGCTGTTTCCGCCATTCTTCGCCGACCCTGCGAACGATCGTGACCTCGGCTTGGATCGTCTCACCGGCAACCGGCAACGGCAGGGCGGCAGCTCCCGTGGGCTGCAACTTCTGGCTGGCGGCGCGACGTCTTGCATTGATGTCGGCAAGACGCACATTGGTATCTTTCAACTCAGTCAGCAGACCTATCCTTCTTTGGTTGTCATTGCGTTCGTGCTGTCTGGCAAAATCAGCCTGCTGACGTCGTGCTCTCATAAGTTCAACCGACGTTTCGAGTGCCCGGCTGGAAGAGAGTACCAAAGCGCGCCGGACGTCGGCGAGCCGGTTATTGGTGAGATTTCCGGACTCAAACGCTTTCCTTACGCGCGCCAGCTCGTCTTCGTCCGCCTTCACGCCATCCGCTTCGGCCTGCTCGCGTTTGAGCAAGGTCTCGGTTTGTGCAGCGGCATCCTTGCCACTTTTATCGAGAAAGCTCTGCTCTTGCTGGAAGTTGTCCAACGAGAGCTTCAGCCCTTCTGCTTCGGCCTGGGCGATCGCCGATGCAAAAACTGCCGGCAAGGGCGATCCTTGTGGTGGCTGCATGTCGAAGCTCGATTTGCCCTGAAGTTCGGCGCGAATGCGGGCGCTGTGATAGTAGTCTCTCGTGTATTCCCCCCAAAGCGATTCGTAATCGCGCCGCAGATCCACCGGATCGGGGCCAACCTGGTTTGCCCGGGACCGCAAAAGGCTGAAACCACCTGACACGGCAATCGCCTGCCGCACGGTCATCAGCGGCCGGTAGGCCTGCTGTCCGGGAGTGAGCACATCCCCTGTCACATAGATCGGCCGATATTCTGCGACCACGGCGGTCACGTCTGTCGGCTTGATGACGATCATTTGCTCCCGCCCGTCAGGCAGACGATGGTGGAATATCTTGGTTGGCAGGATCGTCTGCATGCGTGTTTGCAGTTCGGCCGGGCTTAGGCCGCCCACCGAAACCATCCCGACTTCGGGAAGCGCGATCGTGCCGTCCATCTGGACCACGGCACGTTGCGTTCGCTCCGGGATGGAGGCAATTCCTATCTCGACGGTGTCGCCGGCGGAAAGTCGATAGGCGACCTGCGCTTCCGCTGCAGCGGCCGTATCCATGGCAGCCAGCATGCCGAGCACGACAAGAAGGATTCGGTTAACAAGGACCATTGGTGACAATCTTCTTCTGGTTCGAATCCAGCGACAACGGCGGAGCCAATCCACCCAGGCGAAAGCTCATGTCATGTAACCCATCTCATGGCGCACCCGCCCTTCGCTGAGGCGTCCCTGCCACCATCCGATGGTCCGCTCCAACCCTTCGCGCAGGCTGGTCTGGGCGCGCCATCCAGTCTTGCTTTCGAGGAGCGAAGAATCAGCCAGCAAGGCACGCACCTCTGAATTCTGCGGCCGCAGGCGGCGCTCGTCGCGATGAATTGGTTTCTTGCAGCCACTCAACTCGACCACCAGATCCAATATGTCCGAGATCGTCACGGCGCGCTGGCTTCCGGCATTGTAGGCATGGCCAAATTCGAGCTCGGCCGAACCTGCGGTCAAAAACGCCGCCGCAGTGTCTTCCACGAAAGTAAGATCGCGGATCGGGCTGGTGTCTCCCACCATGATCGCCGAGCATTTCTTGTCGAGAGCCTGACGTATGATGGTCGGTACGATGGCCCGCTCGCTCTGGCGTGGGCCATACGTATTGAAGGGCCGCATGATGACCACGGGGACGTCGAACGATCTGGCGTACGACTCCGCCATCATGTCCGCACCGATCTTGGATGCCGAATATGGTGACTGTCCCTGCAACGGGTGTGATTCGCTGATGGGCATTGTCAGCGCGGTGCCATAAACCTCGCTTGTCGAGGTGTGCACCACCCGCTCCGTCTCCCATTGCCGCGCCGCTTCGAGGACGTTGACCGTGCCCAGGATGTTGGTTTCTACATAGGACTGGGCCGCGGCATACGAATATGGGATCGCGATCAGTGCGGCGAGATGAAACACCACCGCCTGGCCACGCACGATCCGGTTAAGGAACGCGCTGTCACGAACATCACCGCGGATGAGGTTCAGCTGGCTTCGAATGGTGTCCGGCAAATCGTCCAGCCAGCCGTGGCTGTCGAACGAATTGTAGAGAGCCAGCGCAGTGACGTCCGCGCCGCTACGGACGAGTGCTTCGGTGAGATGCGACCCGATGAACCCATCGGCACCGGTAACCAGAACTTTCCTGCCCTTGTATGCCATGACCCAAGCGTTCCCCCTATGACGTGAGGCACTGACTTTGCAAATCCACGAGAGCGCGGGTATTCCACCTGCTCTCACGTTCCGATCGGCGGCGGCGAAACGACGCCAAGCACCGCCAGCAAGCCGCGCACCATCCAGACGACATCAGAGACGATCGTGCGCTGCGGATAATAGGAAAGGTCGAGCCTGGCCTTGGCAGGAAACAGAACCTGGCGGTAGAACAATAGCGGGTCCACGGATCGCGGATAAAAATGCGCTTCATTCCGGAAGAGAACCTGGGCCGGACCCAACAAGCCTGGCTTGTATTGTAAAATGTCCTCAAAGCCCCCACGAAAACAATCGGCAAAGGCAAGGCTCTCCGGGCGTGGACCGATGATTGCCATCTCGCCTCTGAAGACATTCCATAGCTGCGGCAGCTCGTCGAATTTGGTGGCGGCGAGGAACCGCCCGATTGGCGTCATGCGGCTGTCATCGGCCATGGTCAGCGCCAGGCCACCGGGATCGCATCGCACTCTGAATTTGCGGAATTTGTACATGCGGAATGGGCGAGCACCGGCCCCGACGCGGGTCTGCGTAAAGAAGATTGGCCGACCGCCTTCCAGCAGCAGCGCCAGGGCAATCAGCAGCATCAGCGGAGCGAAGACGATCGCCGCGGCTGCAGCAATGACGAGATCGATTGCTCGTCTCACAGCCCCATGGGCGGCGCTCGAGACGTTAGGCCGGTGAATGGCTAGGTCCAGGGCATTCATGCGGCTGTTCCTGTCTGAGCGCAGTTATTGACCGCCGCGGCAAGAGCGACCACTACCGTTTCGACCAAAGGTGCGGTGATCTGCGGATGCAGCGGTACAGTGAGTTCGCGCTGGGCGAAATCTTCCGTGCGCGGTAACTGAGTACCGGGAATGAGCTCACGATAGAGCGTCATCTGGTGCACCGGCGGGTAGTGGATAGTGGTTTGTATCCCTTGCGCGCGCAGTGCGTCGATGACGTCTTGCCTGTCGGCGTAACGCGGCAAAAGGATAGGCATGATGTGGTAGGCCGACGTCCGCGGCTCGTGGAACGGGATGGTCACGGCCGGGCAATGCTTCGCGATGAGACGGCGATACAGCATCACTAGGATACGCCTGATCTCATTCCACTCCTGCAGATTTTGCAGCTGGACCAATCCGATCGCAGCCCGCAATTCATCCATGCGATAATTGAATCCGAGCATGGTGACATCATACTGCGGGGTGCGGCTGTTCAGCCTTTGACGTGTCCCGGTGGTCATCCCATGTCCACGCGCCTGGCGGATCGTCTCGAGCAGACCGGCATCCCTGGCAATCACCGCCCCGCCTTCCGCCGTGGTCATGTTCTTGTTGCCGTAGAAGCTGAAGGCGGCCGCGGCACCAAATGTCCCCACCTCCTTCAGGCCGGGCGCATGCGCCGCGTCCTCGACGATATGCAGCCCACGGGCACGGGCGAACTTCTGCCATTGTTCCCGATCGGCGAGGTAGCCGGCGAAATGGACGAGAATGACTGCCTTGGTGCGGGCCGTGCATTTCGCTTCGGCTTCCGCGATGGACATCAGCGGCACATCGACCGACTCGATGTCGACGAAAACGGGGGTCGCACCAACATAGAGGACCGCATTTGCGGTCGCCACGAAAGTCAAGGATGGGACCAGCACCTCGTCGCCCGGGCCGATACCAAGTGCGTGCAAAATGAGATGAAGCGCTGCGGTACAAGAACTGACCGCGACGCAATCCTCCGCACCATGCACGTCGGCAAAGGCTTGTTCGAAGGCTCGTACCTGCTCCCCCATGGTCAGCCAGCCGCTGTCGATGACCTTGGTCAAAGCAGTCTTCTCCGGCACACCCAAGATCGGGGCACTGACCAAGAGCATCACAACCTCCTAGACTGATAACTGTGGGAACCGCGCTGGTGACTTCATCATGCAGCCGTCGCAGTGACCTCGATCGAGGCCGACTGGTCTTCCCAGGAAATGGTCTGTGCGTTCTGAAAGTCGTCGACGCGCCCGATATCGAGCCAGAGACCTTCATGCTTGTACACGTGCACGGTTGTGCCGTTCTGCATCATCTGGAGCATCAGGTCGTCGAACCCAAAGGGTATGCCGGACGGGATGAACTGCAGAACGTCTGGATTCATGCAGTAAATCCCCATGCTGACCAGATGCGACAGCGTCGGTTTCTCGCGAAAGGTCTGCACGGTATTGTCGACTTCGTCGATGACGCCGAAATCCATCTTGATCAGGCGACAGGCTGTTGCGATCGTCACTGGATCGGTGTGCTTACGGTGCGCTGCTACAAATCGACTGAGGCTTAGATCCGTAAGGACATCGCCATTGAGAACGATGAATGGCTCCGTCAGTTCGTCCCTGATCAAAGACAATGGCCCGATGGTGCCCAGCGGCTCCATCTCCTGCGTGTATCGAATTTTCAGGTTCCACTGCGAGCCATCTCCACACACGGTGCGGATCAAGTGGCCGAGATACCCGGTTGTAATATAGACTTCCTGAATACCGTTGCGTCGCAACCATTTCAGAAGCATCTCGAGAACCGGCCGTGCGCCAATCGGCATGAGCGGCTTCGGCAAGATCGAAGTGAAGGGGCGGAGGCGTGTTCCCATTCCACCACATTGAATCACCGCTTTCATCCTGGTCCTCCCTTGTTCATTCGGCCTGAACGCCATCGTCACGGGCCGGTTATCCTACCCTGGTCAGCACCCGGGAAACGCGTTCTTGTCCCCTCAGAAGAACCGGTGAGATTTCCCGTAGAAGACCGGTGAGATTTCCCCACCGATCCCTGATCCGGACATTGCATCTGGATGGTATGTGGCCGTCGGGGTGGATGTCGTCGTGCATTCGAATGGTAACAATTCAGCCGTTTTGCTGTTCTATACCTACAGACCTATGGCAGTGCTGAACGACCAGCCGGTCTGTCAGCTTTCCAAGAGGTCAGAACACATGTTCGACGACGTTCGGCGGGTTTCGCTCACAAGGGGCAAAAAAAGAGGAGCGTTTCCCGTCATTTAAGATTATATTAGAAATCTGGCGTTTGCGGCGTTGGGGTGCCGCGGCGTCGGCTGGATGAATCGACGAGTGAATGGCTACGACTTTCAGGCCCATCACCGTTCAATCCATTCAGATACGCGTTGGGGTAGTTCAATGTATCGAATCGTCATCGCCGACGATCACGGCTTGTATCGTCGTGGCTTGCGATTGGCACTGACCGCAGGCATTCCAGGTGTGGAGATATTTGAAGCGTCTTGTTTCGACGCGGTGCTCAGTTTGCTGGCAGAGCAATCGTTCGTGGATCTTGCGATCCTGGACCTGAATATGCCGGGCCTGTTCAATCAGGAGGTGCTCGGCGGGATCCTGTCCGCCTATCCGGACACGCGATTTGCGATCGTTTCCGGAAACGATTCACGCTCGGAAATACTCACGGCTCTTTCGATCGGGCTTCACGGCTACATCGTAAAGTCGCAGACGGACGAAGAGGTCGTTTTGGCTGTCAATGAAATCCTCTCCGGCCGCATCTATGTTCCTGCACTTCTGTCACGCCCGGGTGCAACGCAAACAACCCACGCGCATACACACTCCGAGAAAGGCCCACAGCGACGTACCACAGGCCTCAACCTTGGCAGGCTGACCTCGAGGCAAAAGGAAGTCCTCAAGCTGATGGCGGAAGGCTATTCAAACAAGGAAATTGCTCGCGACCTGGAAATCGCAGAGGCGACCACGAAAATCCACGCTGCTGCGGTCCTGCGTGAGTTGGGGGTACGCAATCGGACAGAAGCTGCGGTTATGCTGAAGACATGGCTTTCGAGACATGCCAGCTAGAGCGCCGCGCGTCCTTTTGGACATGCAAACGGCGCCCAAGGTTTCATGCATATACTGCATATACCGAAACTGCGCTGCGGCCTTTGGCCAACGACATCCCTGGAAAAGAACCTAAGCGCATCTCCAAGGCCATTCAGCGCGACGCGTCTTTTAGGTATCTGCTTTTCGATCGGAGCACTGCACTAGGATCCGATTTCCTTGCGTGACAGCCGCAGCGAATACCGCAACCCGTGGTCAGTCATTTCCAGTTTGGGAGAGTGACCGACAAGCGGCGCTCCATCTACTCCGATTATCATGGAACCGAAGCCATGACGGACTACGCTCGAGGTCCGCCGCCGTCCCGATTCCACCCACTCGAACACGATCTCACTGCCTGTGTCTTCAGGTGCAAATGTCCAGCTTACGTCGATCCGGCCTTTTGGATCGCCAAGCGCTCCATATTTCATGGAATTGGTGGCAAGCTCGTGGACGATCATTGCAAAACTCTCGGCGGCCCCTCCCGACATCACCACGGAAGGACCGCTGACCGATATGGCGCGTGTTCCCATATATGGTTGCAACTCTTGAGCAACGAGATCGTTTAGCGCCCCCGATACGCTGCCGTTGCGTGAAAGAAGCAGATGGGTTGCCTCGAGCGCGCGTATCCGGTCGATCAGCATTTCCTTGTATTTGGCAACATTGTTTCCAGGAACATCGACCATTTTCACGAGCGCCGTGATCACCGCGAAAACGTTGCCGAACCTGTGGCGTTGTTCGAGCATAATGCGCTCCCGCTTCTTTGCCGCGGCGCGCAGCAGCGTGGTTTGTCGTCTCTCGCTCAGGTCGGCAGCCACTCCAAGCCGCTGTCCTCCATCACCCTGTCTTTCCTCCCTTCCGCGCAGGGCAACCCAGCGGATATGCCCGTCGGGTCGGCGGACGCGTATCTCAACATCGTAATTCATGACCGATGATGCGGACTTGCTCGATGCCGCCAGCTTTGGCCAGTCCGCCGGATGAACGACAGCTGATAGTTCCTCCAAACTGCGGCTATTGGCCTGGGCCAAGCCGAGAACGTCCCAGAACGTGTCCGAGCCTGTGACTGTCCCGTCTTTAAGGTCGATCCGCCACGTGGCCAAGCGTCCAGCAGACAGAGCGAGGTCTAGCCATTCCTTCTGAGCCCGAAGCGCTTCGTGAACAGCTCGTCGTTCCGAAATATCGTCGACCACCACGAAGATGCTCTCCGAGAGTCCCCCCTCGGGCACGGACGAAGAAAGCGTTAGCCTGGCCCAGAATGCCGTACCGTCCTTTCTTAAAAGACGGACCTCCGAAACGAACGAAGCAATGTCGTTGCCTAGGCTCGCCAACAATTGCGCCAAGGTGTCCCGGTCGTTCGGGTGGGCGAGCGTATCGAGCTGCAATTGGGCAAGCTCCTCCTCCTTGTACCCGGTCATCTCACAAAGGCGTCTGTTGGATTGCAGCAACTCACCTTTCTCGTTGGTGTTCGCGAATCCCATGGCAGCACGTTCGAAGGCCCAACGATAGCGGCTTTCGGTCGCCTCGACGGCAGCGAGCCTGGCCTCCGCGACTTCTAGCAGCTCACGCAAGTCCTGCCGCAGGCGATGGAACGTCATGGCAATCACCCCACCCGAAACCAGAAGCAGGATTGCGCGTGCCCAATCGCCATTTGAAATCTGATCGTATCCTCGCGCCCAAAGGCCGACCGCCACCATCAGAATGGTCGCAGCGAGCGCAGGCACACGATCTTCGAGATAAGCGATAATAATAATAGCCGGAACAAATTCCAGAAAACTGGCGCCTTGCCCAATATAGGCTGACGATTTTATTTCAAATATCAGCGTGGCAGCTAGTACGGATGCAGAGGCAATATGAGTTAGCAATCTGCCCGACGGGTTCGAATTCGACCTGCGCGACTGCGAGCTCATGGACACAGACTACAACCTTCTGACTAGCCCGTCGAGACTAGAGCAAAAAACGTACAGCTTAGTACCACTGCCGGATTGCCATACCGCTATCATAGCGCGCATTTTATCGGATGCAGCAGGGGCTATGAGCTGCCTTAGAACTGTCAGATCATATTGAGTTTTCAAGGTGGTGATGAACACGTTATCCGTCAGCGCATAGAAGACTAGAATCCATCTAAACATAAAAGATTATCCGAATCCCGAATACTTATTTTCGGGCCTGTGTGAAACTTTGGGTTAGGGGTAGAAAATGAATCTGATCGATAGACATGTTGATGCTTCTTCGGGCGGTAGGTACATTGCTACGAGGACCAAGTACGATTTTGACGCGCGGAATACGCGACCCTCTTCTGGTCACCTTCCCGATCGCGCATCGGATCCATTGGACGCAAGGCTCGGGGAACCAAAAGGCCGCAGTCTGGAATCCATAACCGGCGTGCTTGATCGCATTGGCTGTGGCTATCTCGTGCTGAATCGCGAAAGAAAAGTAGTCGAGTGGAACGCAGCCGCCCAAACCACGCTTGAGCGCCAGGGCGAAGCGGCTGACACGGCGAGCGGGCTTACGGCCGCCCTAAGGCGGCTGATCGCGAATGTTCCGGGCCAATTCCTGCCGGGCTCGTTATCCTGGGTGGTAATCCGCAGCAGGGGCGACCGGCCGGTGATACTGAACGAGAACGGAGTTATTGCTCCCGACGGAACGAGCATCGTGGCGTTGCTGGACCGGGACAACAGGTCGGGGCCAAATCCTCGCACGTTGCAAAGAATGTTTGGCTTGACGAGCGCAGAAACGCACCTCGCCTTGCGTTTGGCTCAGGGCGACGCACCTTTGGAGATCGCTCGCAGCTGGCGTCTCAGCCGCACCACGATCCGTTCCCAGCTTGCCTCGCTGTTCGCCAAGACCGAAACGAAACGCCAGGCGGAACTGGTGGCCCTTCTTGGGCGTATTTCGGTCCTGCCATAAGGGCCCGCCACTTAAATGCAATCGCCGGACGTCGGCGTCCGCCCGGGATCCAGACGACGCAATTTGGAGTGTCATGATTTGGCAGGTCGTGCATCGCGTTGCGCGGTTCGTGGCACCGACGTTGCCTGAACTCCACCAGGTTCGATGCGCTGACGTAAATATCGGAAGCTGGAATCTCGGACCGGCAATTCGGTACTGTCGAATGGAATTCGAAAGGCGACAAGTTGGACAACGATCTATGCAGCGAGTCTGTCCTTGCCGCAACGGAGAAGGTGGAAATCGCCCGATCGCGTTCGGATCAAGCGGTGAAGAGACTTGCACGGACAGGACCGATCGTCGTCACCGGCGCAGCAGGTTTCATTGGTTTTCACGTGGCCTCGCGGCTTTTGCGTCTGGGTGTCAAAGTCGTGGGCGTCGACAATTTCACACCCTATTACGATCTGCGGCTCAAGGAAGCGCGGTTTGCACGCCTCTGTAGCGAGGCGGAGTTCACGCCGATACGAATGGATCTGGCGGATGCCGCGCGCGTTCAGTTGCTGTTTTCAAACGTTCGCCCCTCACACTTTGTCCATCTCGCGGCTCAGGCCGGCGTGCGTCATTCAATTGTTGACCCGCACGCCTACGTGCAATCGAACATAGTGGGGTTTCTAAACGTCCTTGAGGGCTGCCGGCATTACGGCGTCAGTCATCTCGTCTACGCCTCCTCGAGCTCCGTCTACGGCTTAAATCGAACCATACCGTTTTCCGAGCACCACGGCGCCGATCATCCCGTCAGCTTCTACGCCGCCACCAAGCGTTCGAATGAATTCATGGCGCATTCCTACAGCCATTTGTTCGACCTGCCCGTGACGGGACTGCGCTTCTTTACCGTTTATGGCCCCTGGGGCAGGCCCGACATGGCAGTCTATTTGTTCACGCGCGCGATCATCGAGGGCAAGCCAATCGAAGTAGCCAATGCCGGCCGCGTCTGGCGAGACTTCACCTATATCGACGATATCGCTGAGGGCGTGGTTCGGGCACTCGCTGCACCGCCGCGGCCCGATCCGAATTGGGACCCTTGCACCGCCGACCCTGCTACAAGTTCCGCGCCGTGTCGCGTCTACAATATCGGCAACGACCGGCCCGAGGAAATCAACCGGCTGATTTCGATCATCGAGACCGCCCTTGACAGCCGGGCGCTTCGCGTGGATGTGCCGTTGCCGCCTGGCGACGTTCTGGAGACGCGCGCCGACGTCAGCGATCTCCGCAAGGCCGTCGGCTTCGCCCCGGCGACACCGCTTGAGGACGGAGTGCAACGCTTTGTCGAATGGTACCGGGACTTTCATGGAACGGATGCCGCGGTCAGCATACGGCAACAAACGTCGGTGAATGATGAGGCCACAGTGTAGGCCGCGCCTTGTCGGGCAACGATCTGCCACTCGGCAAATTTGAGATTTCGCATTTTTTTCGGACAGAGAATAAAGCGAGTGTCGGCCCCAAAGCCGCCCCCGCCAGCCTCTATCCGACACAATCTTGGACTCGAAATTCCTGAACGCTGATGCCGTCGAGTATCGGGCGCGATAACATCAGATCAGCGCAGGAACCAATGAGGCGGCTGGCCTTCGACTGCGCGCGTTCTGAGCGACGCCAGCGCAAAGATCAGCCCAGGGATAATTTTCAGCCGTTTGCTGATATAAATCGACATCGCCACATTCCAAATCGCCAACGCAAGCGCGAGGCCCACTGCGGCGCCCGGCGCGCCGTAGAGCGCAATTCCTGCGGCACAGCCCATGATGCTGGCCGCGGCGCCGGCGATCATGGTTGCGGCTGCCGCCCATTCGTTTCCAGTCATCATCAAGAGGAGCATCTGGGGTCCGCATAGCGCGACAAAGACATATCCGAGAATGAGTATCCGCGCGACGGGTGCCGCTGTACTGAAATCTCCGCCGAACCAGCTCAACAGAGGTTCAATAATCGCAAGCATCGGGATGGCCATCGCTATGGCGCCGCCAGAGGAAAGTAGGGCGGCCCGTGAAAACAGCTGCTGCAGAGCCATCCGATCGCCTCGGGCATGAAGGGCGGCCGCTGTCGGCGCAAACATCGTCGAGACAGCGACCAGGGAAAGGCTCACAAGCAATGCGACGTTCAATCCCAAGGCGAAAATGCCCGCTTCGCGAATGTGATGCGTCCAGCCCAGCACCATGACCCCGGCCCGGCTGATGAAAACATCGAGCCCGGCCATGAGCATCATTGGCGGAACCGCGGACCACCATTCCCGCGACTCGTCGCCTGGCTGAACCTGCCGCAAGCCGGGCGGCTGAAATTTTGCCGCCATGATGAACACCAGGCCGACCGTGATGGCTGAACTTGCCAGCACCGCCTGCATCACCAGGGGTGCGTTGGGGGTCCATGATCCGGATAAGACCGCCATTCCCAGCAACGTCAACAATAGGCCGTCGCGCACGATGCGTTCCGGCATGAGGGCCGAGACACCGCCGCCGAAAGCACGAACAAGTGTTGCGCCCAACGCGTAGGCGGTGACCAAAGGCACTGCTGCCATGCCTAGCAGCTGGCTGGTTTGAAGCTCCTTGTGAGAAGAATCCGAAAAGAACAAGACCAAGGCGGCGCCAATGATGCCGAATAGTGTCGCTGCCGCCAGCGACCTTTGCAGAGCAAACCTGATTACCCCGTGTACCAGGTCAAGCCGCCCTTTGGCACTGTAGGCGGAGACGAAACGCAGCAAGGATACATGGAACCCAAGCGTTGCAAGATAGGCAAGCACCGAGGTCCAGGCCAGAACATAGGAGTAGATGCCATAGCTGGTGGAGCCAACGATGCGCGCAATCAATAACTGCGCCAAGCTGGTCAAGCCCGCACCCCCGATATAGACCAAAAGAGCGAAGATGCTGGCATAGCCGAGACCCCGGCCCGTGTCCTCCTCGTGCGGCAAAACCATATTTGCTGGAGCAACGGAGGCCGCAGGGAAGCGGGCGAGCTTCGGATCGCTGCAATCGTCGATGTCTCTTGCGCCGGCGGGCCCAGCTCCGGTCTGCGAACTCTTCGATATTATCTTCCGCTCGACAGACTGACTGCCGCGACGGTCGTTACGCGGAAGCCCGCATGTGACACTCATGATGTTCTCTCGAGCAAGAGATCTGCGCTGTCCCCAAACCGATAGCCAGCGTGTTTCTGTAGATTGACGTGCGTGAGAACGCTGCCTACGGGGACCTGAGCCGTCTCGTCCTCCGTCAGCAGCTGCAGAACACCGCGCGCGATGCTGCGACGCGTTCTGCCCCAGCGAACGGCGAACAGAACCGCGTCAGCCCAGCCCGTCAGTAGCCTGGCCTCAGGTCCTCCAAGTCCCAGCGGTCCATTTATAATGACGACGCTGTAGATTGAGCGCAGCTCATCTGTGACCAGGGATCCGTCGATCATGGACAGCTGCGGCAGCAGATCCTCTGATGGTGCCAGCGCCATGAAGTCGATTCCAATTTCAGGCATTCCCGTGACCGCGTCGTGCAGGGGACAACGGTCGTTCATATAGTCTCCAAAGGATTTATGCGGCCGGAGCGCGCCGAATTCGTTCAGGAACTCGTTCGTGAGGCGGGCCCCCGTGCTGTCAAGATCGAGAAAAAGCACTCGTCCCCCAAGTCGGGTAGCTGCCAACGCCAAGCTCCATGCAAGCTCGGTCTTGCCATCATGCCGGATACTGGACGTTACGAGGATGACGTGCGAAGCGCGGCCCCTCGCCTTGTTGAGTGTCACGGTGACGAGGAGGGAAGTGATGGCTCGGCTGTAGCTGGACTTTCGTTGGCCAAGAACCAGCTGCTGAAGTCGTTTCGCGTGTATTGTGGGCGCTTCCGGTATCAGCCCCAGGCATGGGACCCTGAGCGCGGCTTCAGCTTCGGCCTCGCCGCACAAGGTCTGATTGAGGCGGCTGCGGACCATCACGAAGATCCCGCCAATGAGACCAAACACGATCATGCCGGGCGGAATAAGGAAGATGGGCGGCAGGGTTTTTGGATTCGTCGGCGGCCACGCCGCTGAAAGGATCGAGACTCCGGGCAAGGGGGTTGCGATACGCTGCACCAGATCCTGTTGTTGCGTGAGTAGCTGGTTGTATCGCTGCGTCAAGATGCTGACCTGCGGCTCGAGCGCACGCAAGCCGGAAAGCCGGCCGGCTGTGTCGGCCACCACCGCATCAAGCACATTCTTGCGCCCCTCCAGAGCCGCAATCTGGGCACGGTAGATGTTCGCCTCCGCAGCAATGCGATCAGTGCCTTGTTCGATCTCGCGGTTGATTGCAGTACTCAGGCCCGCATCCGCATTGTCGTTGGCTTGGCGAGCCGCCATGTCGGCCAGTACCGGTGACCCGATCGCTTCGGCGAGCGTCGCGACCGATGCTCCTTCCTTTCGCAAAGCCTCGATGTGTTGAAGGCGAGATTCCGTTGCGGAGAGATCCGCCTTCGACAAAGATATCTGCTGGCTGAGCTCGGCTGTCTCCTTGGCAGCGTTGTCCGCCGCACCTTGATCGACCGCGCCATGGCTCAGCCGATACTTTTCCAGGCGGTCGGTTGCTTTCGCCAAGTCGCTTTGTACGACCGGTAGGCTAGCGACGATCGAGGCGAGTTCCAGTCTGTCTGACGCCCTGCGCTTCTGTGCGAGATCGTCGATGTATACTTGGACGAACGTATTGGCCACAAGGGCGGCTCGCGCCGGATCGTTGTCGGTGAAGCCGACCGTGATCACTCTTGATCGCAGTTCCTGTCCAACCCTCATGCCCTTCCGTAATGCCTTGAGTTCGTCTTCATCGGCGGCCGCCGGCTTGCCCTGCGGCCAAATGCTTTCCAGCAGACCGGCTGCGAAGGTGCGTATGTTCTGCAAGTCGCCGCCGGCCGGAGCGGGGCGTGAATTTCCGGTTACGACATCCCCTTGCTCAGCAATGTTACCAACCTCCGTCTTGCGCAGGGCTGCCACCACGCGACGCAGATGCCCCTGCGAAGAGAGCATGGTTAAGTGGTCATCAATGCTCGCATCCAGCATCTCCTGCGCAGAATCTGCGCCTCCGGGAGCCGCATTCCTGCCAGGAGCATCGACAATCACCTGTGCGGTCGACTCGAACAGGACGGGACGCGCAAAACCCGCAAGCCCAGCCAACACACCGCCCAAAATCACCATTGCAAGCAGGAACCATTTTCTCCTCGCGACGGTAATAAGGAGTTGATGGAAGGGGGTCTGCGCGTCGATCTGTTCGCGCAGGAATGGCCTCATGCGCGGGTTGATCTCGCGCGTCGGCACGTGCATTTCAGTGGCGCGCGGAAGGTGAATGCGGCTGACTATGGAACCTTCCATCTTATACTCCTGTCAGTTCGAGCACTGTAGACATGCCCGTTGCCGGCCCTGGGGGCCGCCCGGCCTCGTTGCGCCAGGCCTGGAACATCAATGCGGGCCACAAATCACGAGAATGGTCCTGTCTTCCGTCAAGGTGGTCGCGCCAGCACATCGCGACCTTCGCAAAGTCGAAGATCCCATCTCCGGAGAGGCGCATATCGGCGACCAGATCGCTGGCCCAGTCGCGCAACGGGCCTCTCAGCCAGACCGCTATGGGAACATCGAAACCCTGCTTCGGCCGGTCGATCAGCCGTTGCGGAAGATAGCGGCTCAGCAACTGACGAAGTATCCACTTGCCTTTGCCATTGCGAACCTTCGCATGTGCGGGCAGCCGCCAAGCGAATTCGACAACCCGATGGTCGAGAAGCGGGCACCGGCCCTCGAGGCTGTTGGCCATGCTGGCACGGTCCAACTTCACCAGTATATCGTCGGGCAGGTAGCCGGCCATGTCGTCGTACAAGAGACGGGACAGCAGGCCATCAAGCCGGGGTGACTCTTGAATTGATGTGGACGGCTTGTGGAGTGTGAGGCTCTCGGTCGATACTCCGGTCAGCCGTTGATACAATTCGTCCTCATCTGCTGCGGCGAGCAGCCGAGCGAGGCGGTGCAGCCGATCGCTCCGCAGCGCGAGCCGTGCACTCGCCGAAAGCGGCAGCTTGCTGACGAGATCGTAGCGCGCCGCACGGGCCAGCAATTCGACCCCTGCAGCAAGCGTGTGACGCAGCGGCGACGGCAGCGCATGCTGTCGTTTCAACCGCGCCGCCATGAAGTGGCGGGCGTAACCGGCGAAGCATTCATCGCCACCGTCGCCTGACAGGGCCACGGTAACATGCTGGCGGGCGAGCCGCGCCACCAGCAAAGTTGGTATCTGCGATTCGTCGGCGAACGGCTCGTCCCAGATCTGCGGCAATTCTGGAATGACCTCGCGCGCAGCGGCGGCCGAAAGGTGTAGTTCAGTATGATTGGTGCCCAGATGCCGCGCAACCTCCGCGGCGTGGGGAGCCTCATCAAACCCGCCTTCTCCGAAAGCAATCGTGAATGTGCGCACCGGCTTCGGCGACTGAGCCTGCATCAGCGCCACAACGGCGGAGCTGTCGATGCCACCAGACAGAAAGGCACCCAGCGGCACATCGGCTACCATGCGTTCCCGAACGGCAAGTCGCAGCAGGTCGTCGAGTTCGTCGGTCAGTTCTTCGTCGGTGCCGGCGATTGGATTCAGTCGACCGTTCGCGGCGACTTCAGGCAGCGACCACCAGTGTCGGACGCGTTGCGAAAGGGATGCGGCACTGCGCGCCTCGGCAAAATCTGCCGCCGTCACAGACAGAACCGAGCTAGGAGGTAACTTGAATACGCCTTGCCAGATGCAACTGTTACCCGGCACCCATCCCTTCGAAAGCATCGTCGCAGCCGCGTCGAGATCGAGCTCCTGACAGAACCCTGGAAAACGATTGATCGCCTTCAACTCGGAGGCAAAAACAAGCGCATCGCGTGTTGCAGCAACATAGAGCGGCTTTTTGCCCATTCGGTCGCGGGCGAGATGGAGGGTCCTGGTCTTCAGATCCCACAATCCAAATGCGAACATGCCAGCGAGGCGCGTCAGTGCGGTGTCGAGACCCCAACTCTCGATTGCGCACAGCATGACTTCGGTATCGCTGGCGCCACGGAACCGATGGCCAGCGCCTTCAAGTTCGCGGCGCAGATCGCGGAAATTGTAGATCTCGCCGTTGAACGTAATGGCATATCGGCCACTTGCCGAATGCATTGGTTGGCGTCCCGCCTCCGATAGATCGACGATAGCCAAACGCCTGTGGCCGAAGGCGATGCCGGCTTCACGGTTGACCCAGAAGCCTTCACCATCAGGCCCGCGATGACGAAGGCCCGTCGTCATCTGCCCTATGGCCGTGAGCGGCCTGGCACTGGCTGCATCGGGTGCAAGGAGAATTCCGGCAATCCCACACATGCCATCACCTCCGGTCGCTCGAGGTTGCCGAAACCGTTTGCGGCGTTCCGGCAACAAGGCAAATGGTCAGCGCAAACCACACGATTGGATGGCGGATGATCAGATGTGGCATCCCGAAGATAACGATCGACACGACGAGCACGAACAGGGCATCGAGCTTTGCACGCCATGCGCATAAAGCCGCCGCGCCGACAATCCAGGCCAGGGCTAGGACCGCAATCAAACCACCTTGAGTGTATAGATCGAGAATCGTGTTGTGAGCCTCGAAAGGCCGGGGCAGAAACTGGCTGTAGGAAATGGGCGGGCGCTCCAGATGCGGCCCAGGACCAAGGCCCAGGGATCCTGACGTCAGGCCCTTGCCCAATGCATCTCCCCAGAGATGGAGGCGAAGTGCGGCGGTTTCGGCGGTTGCGTCGCCGCCCTTGTCCTTGGTGAGACTTAAGGCGAACTGTTCGACGCTGCCCGCTTCCGTGAGAATGTAGGGCGTCATCGACAAGGCCAACGGAAGGAAGCCAATCATCAACAGGAGGGTAACTTGCCGGGAAAAGCTGGCCTTGCCGTCACCGGTTGCGAGCCATGTCCGAACCCGCAGCCCAAGAAATATCAAGCAGGCCAGGACCGTCGTGTACAGATAGGTATCACTCTTCGTCAGCCTTCCGATATAGATGGTCAGGATAAGGCTGCTGAGCCCGGCCAATCTCGCCCACGGATTGCTTGTGGTCGTCGCAAGATGCAAGGCGAATGGGCCAAAGAGTGCACAATAGAGCGCGAGCTGGTTCGGGTTCTCGGACCAGCCGCGGAAGCGATCCCAGTACCACGGATCGACGCCGGATTGGTGGATCCAACCCCATCCAAGTGCCAGCTGAACAATAAAGCCTGCATTCGCGATCGCGACCACCCACCAGGCAGTACTGCGCAGATGACGATCAGCCTCGGGCTCCGCGGCGGCTAGGCAGGTGACGCAGATCAGCAGCAGGTAGGCTATCATATCGTGCATCACCACCGACAGGTACAGCACCGTGGTCAGATAGCCGACGATGGTGCCAATCCCCAGAGCAAGCGTCATGATCAGCCAGAAGCCCGCGACACGGATCAGGGCGGGCCTGACTACCAAATGACCGCCGGCGAGCACCCGGCCGATCGACAGCATGATCCAAAGCGCGAGAAACAGCTCGCCATAGCCGAGTGGCACTCCCGGAATGGTGAGCTGCGCCGCATAGGACATCGCAACGCCGCAGGCCAGCAACGCGTCGCGGATCATCGGCGCGCTCCACCCAATGCGCGGTTTGCAGCAGCCTCTTCAAGCAACGCGGGCGACGCCGGTCGAGCGAAGCCGCCATGGGATTTGGCGCTAAGGACATTGTCGTAGAGATCGCAATATTGCTCGACCACCCAGGGCAGCGAGAACTGCGTCCGGACCAGCTCGACAGAGCGAGCGCCCATGGTCCTTCCTTTCCGGCGGTCGGACAAGAGGTCTATAATTCGAGATGCAAGGCTGTTCGGATCGTGCGGTGGGACGAGATGGCCGTTCCATCCGTCTTCGACCACCTCATTGCAGCCAGGCATCCTTGAGGCGACGATAGGCAATCCTGCAAGCCCTGCCTCCAGCAGGACGCGCGGAATCCCTTCGCGATATTGTGTCGGAAAGGCGAACAGATCGGCCATGCCAAGCAGGGCAGGAACGTCGCGTCGTGGGCCCAAGGCGATGACATGGGGCGCATGTCGATCAATCTCCGCCTTGTCCACCGCAAATGGGCCCTCGGATTCCAATGGCCCGACAAGCACGAAACGGGCATCGGGCCTTTCAGCCAAAATGCGAGGGACTGCCTTGAGGAGTGTCGGGATGCCTTTCTGGCGAGTTAGCCGGCCGACAAAAATTACGATCTCGGCGGATTGGAGCCCAAGCTCCTCGCGCATTTTCATCGCCGACGGGGCAAGATGCCTTGCCATGGCGAACGCATCGACGTCGATTCCAGAACTGCGGATCACTCGTCCGCTGCCACGTATGATCAGTCGGTAGCGTTCAAAGAATGACTGATCGTCCCGATTTTGGAACACCGTAGCGGCCGTCCATAAGGACGAAAGCCATTGCAGTCCGCAAAAGATTGGGCGCAGGGCCAGGGCGCGCGGTTCCAGGGACGAGAACGTCCAGCCCAGACCGTTGATTGTGCGCACGACTGGAACGCTCCCGCGCACCGCAAGTGGCGTCACCAGGTTGGGCTTGGTGTCGAAGCTTTGGATAATATCCGGCCGGAGTTCCGCCATCAGCTTTCGAATGGTTTTGATGGCGGCCCATTCCCCGCTGCTGCTGGAAAAGCGGTCGAAACCGTAGCTGCGATGCGGAATGCCATGCCGCAGGAATGCGGCTTCACCGCCGCTCGAAACCGCAGTAACCTGGAATCCCTTCTCTCGCAGCGACATCAGGAAGGGGATTCGCAGGGCGTGATCCTCGCCTCCAACACACACGAGGTGCGGATTCATCCTGCGTCTCCTGACCGTTCGCCGTAGCCCGATCGCGCGAAGTGGCCGGCCGTTGAATTTGCTTTCATAGTGTTGGTTTCGTTACCCATCACGCCCAAGATCACGGTAGGGGCAGGCCTTGCCACTGTCCTCGTCTGTTTGAATGACACACACCGTGTCCCGGAAACGGATCGCCGTGCCCAGCCGGTTCAGGTAGCCGCGCGTTGCATCAAAAAGGTCGGCACTGCCCAGATGCCCGAGCACGGAGTGGTCCGTTGACAAACGGCTCGCGCTCCGCGGCACTTTCCTGTCTTGGTGCTGGTTGCCGTCGGAATGCCGCCTAATTTGCGCGGCTAGCTCATCCTCTGGATGCGCGAAGTTTGACCACGCGGGAGATGATCGCCCGTGCCTCCGATGCTAGCAGGATCGGAATGCCGTCGCGTACCGGGTAGGCAAGTCCTGCGCTCTTCGATACGAGTTCGTCGCGATCCCCATCCCAGGCAAGTGAGCCTTTGGTCACTGGGCATACTAACCGTTTCAACAACTCAGGATTGAAAGAGGCATTCTCTTCGGCTCGCCTATCCGCATCCATCTGCTATTCCTTTCTCGGCTCCGACGCGAGCGTCTTTCGCACAAAAGCCATCACCCGACGTTCGAGTCATTTCTGTAAATCGTAGAGTTCCGGCAAGTGTCATAAGCCTTGCAAACTGCACTTTCACGGTAGGTGCAGGCTTGGCCACCTGTCGTCGTCTGTTTGAATGAATTGACATTGAACGGAGCTGCGTGGCGGCGAAGTTGGAGGTGAGGTGTTGAACGCACAATGGGTAAGCACGATCGGAGACAACCGTGATAGGTGACCGGAAGGTTTCGTTATTGAAGACCGCTCGCGGTTAATGCTCTCGAGCCAGTGTTTGACCGTTCCGGCCAGTCAATACGGGCGACGAAATCGTAAACCGGACCGCCGGGTACTCCCCAATTGCTTGACCAGACCACCTGTGAACCGTCTGGGGACGGCGAGGCGTGGGTCTCACTCCAGTAGTCGAATGGAGCGTTCTTCGTCTGCACAATACGTCGAACCTCTCCGCTGCCGTCGATGCGCAGCGCGATGACTTCCCGCGCATACGGCGCCCAATTCGGATATTTCGATACTTCGTCCGGGTCGCCGGAATAGCTAAGGAACACCCAACCCGGCCTGTCCAGTGACCTGAGCGATGCATGCTGTGCTTCGCCATATCTCATCAGCGAGGTGACTTTCCCATCTGACAGCCTTCGCTTGATCACCTGGAATATGTCCGGATCGGATTTACTGATCCCCACATAGATTTCGCTGCCGTCGGCATCGACCGTCATGTCCCCATGGCCAGGCCGATGATGCTCGGTCCATTTTTGGCGCAGAACGCCGTCAACCGAAAAGATGAACGTCTGTTCAGTTTCGTCTTTTAGGTACTGAATGCATAAGATGTTGACGCCTAGCGGCGAAATTGAGCAGGCGCTGTTGGTCCCGACAAGCTGTGCGAGATCGATTTCCGGAAACTTCCGCCGCTGTTTGAGATCGTAGGCAAAGACGACCGCTTTGCCGTCCCCGCGAACCGCGCGCACGGCTATACGGCTGCCGTCACGGCTCGGATTCCCTTTATAAGGGCCGAACTGGAGATCGCTACTGTCAGTCGAAACAAACAGGACCTCCTCATGATTGGTGCGTGGCGCCCACGTCGAGATTTTCCGACCACCGACGCAGATCATCAGGTCGGGATCGCGAGGGTGCCATTCGCATTCGATCGATCGAACACGGCGAAAAAGCGGAGCGTAGGTGCGCCCATCCAGGAAGCATAAGCCGCCGCAGCCGTTGCTGATGACAAGAAGGCTCTGATCCGAATTCCAGGCCTGAGCGCTCGAATAGCGGTGGCTGCAATATTTGCTCCCGCATGCGATGCCGGCGCCGAGGATTCCGGGTTTGGTTATTCGCGTGAAAGTTGTGCCAAATGCCGCATCCTTCGCCGCGTGCAGGTAATCCGGCAGGTCCATAGCCACTGGCGCGATGAACTTTGTCGATGCGACGTCCTCTCCACTCACCGCCCCGTGCATATATATGGACGTCGCGCTGGCAGCTAGCGTCAACGCCAAGACAGTTTGGTAGCAAAAAAAGCGCATGTCATGTCAACTCACGCGGTTCCGTCTCAATAGTTCGATTTCCGTTTCTATTGGATACCTTCTTCTCGACGCTTCAAAACCGTATCTCTCTAAGCTTCAACCCTTTTAAATTTCGCCCGCGCCGCGCCAAACTTGTCGATTACTCCACGCGCTATTATTTCGGTGGCGGCAGCGAGCCCGTCTGAATCTAAGCTTTCAACGCAAGTTGTCGGTACCGGGAACGATCCAAGTTGTTCCTCGATAAGATTAACGTGGTCGATATGATCAAGACTGCTCTGCAGATCAACTTCGAGGAACTTCTGAATGATGCCGAGATTACGCCGGCGTTCCCTCAACCGCGCCTCTAGAATCTCTCGTGGCGCCTGCAATCGGACAAGCAGGTCCGGTTTGGGTAGAAGCTCTAGGGCGCACGACACCCTTTCACGATCCGTTATGCCGCTGAACAAAACCAGCGAGCACACGAATTGCACCATACCCTGGTCAAAAATTGAGATCGTGTCCTTGGACGCTATTGCCGCGCGCCAGGCTTGTAGAAGAGCTTCAAGATGCCAGTTCAGACGAGCCGCCCACAGCTCATTCTTGGGTGGAAGGATCTTAAGCACTTCTGCACCGAGAGAACGCTGTCCAATCCACTTTGAATGCAAGCCGGAAACTAGTTTGAAGGCGGCTCTTCTAACCGGGTGTCGACGGTCGCCGGTCTGCAAAACAACAGAGTAGCCCTGAGCTCGCAGAACGTGCACCAGCTCGCACGCCAACGTCGTCTTACCAGCACCGGACGGCCCAAATAGCTCCAAGATCATCTTTCAATCCAGACTGAGGGAAGCCTTCCGGCAGTGATGTTATGTCCATTTGCTGAAGCGAACGCCCATCTCTTCCCGGGATGTCTAGCCGACGAGCCAGGAATTCGCGCCATCCGTATGAATGACGGTGTGGTCACGTTAGGATATCGACGAAGGCCATAATCGTGAATGGAAGGAGTGCGTTTCGGTCACTATCCTTCCCGATTGCCCTTCCATCCGTTTGCCGTTCCGTCCCGACAGGGCTGTGCAGTAGCCCTATGCCCCAGCGCACCTCCACGGGGGCTCAGTAGTCATAAGTTCGGCATGTCTCATCCGTTCGGGGGATGCGAGACACCCAGCCTTCTGGAAACCTTACCTCTGCGATGGACCCATCCAGAACTGATCTTTTGCCGCCTCTATCGCCAATAGAACAGCTTGGTGGGGCATCCAATGAATATGTTGGACAAAAAAATCTTCGATTCCATCTCAGGAGAAATCGTATGAAAGCGGGCAGATGAGCGAGGACCTCAAGTCATATCCGTCAGCAGGGGCTACAGCCGCTATGCCTACTAGTTACGACGCCGAAGTCGCGGCCGCGGCCTATGATCTCCCAACAAAGCAGAGATATCAGGATCCCAGCTTTGCGAGCTGGTACCTGGACGGATATGCAGGCCGCTTGAAGCTGTCTACAATTGCATCCTACGTCATTGCGCGACGGGAGCAGCGCTGCATCGCCAAGGCGCTGGCGAGGTGCAGCCCGCCTCCATCTCAGGTGCTCGATATCCCATGCGGAACCGGGAAGCTGGCTGGCGTGCTGGGCCGGCATGATTGTCAGGTGCTGGCTGCAGACATTTCAATGGAAATGATGGCCCTGGCTAAGTCAGCATATGAAGGTCAGTCCGGATTTCGGGGATTCATCCGATGTGACGTGACGCAACTGCCGTTCGCTGACGAAAGCTTTGACACGGTGGTCTGTCTTCGCCTCATCCATCTTATCCCGCCACATCTCAGGCGCGACATTATCATGGAGCTCGCGCGCGTTGCCAGCCGCCGTCTGATCGTATCCTACGGCGTTGGCACCCGCCTCCAGAGAATGCGACTAAGGCTGCGGAAGATAATCACCGGAAGGCTGTCGGCGCCTCATCCCGTCAATCTTAACGTTGCACGACAGGATTTCGCAGAGGCGGGGCTCGAGCTGGTACGCTCTTTCAGCGTCCTCCGGTTCCTGTCCTGCGAGCAGCTGTTCGTACTTGAGAAGGTAAAGGCGTGGCCTGCCGCCGGTTTGCAGCCTTCGCGTTAGCACTGGCATTGCGGATCAAGCCGCTGATGGGTGTCAAAAGCTGAAACGGCGACGGGAGGTGGCTGTGGAACCGGCAGGCAAAGCCATTCCGGCGCGCATGGCATCACTCGACCTGCTGCGCTTGGCCGCAGCCCTCGCGGTCGTGCTCTATCATTATCTTTTTGGCGGCGCGATCGCCGGAAGTCTCGATGTGGAATATCCTGCCGCAGCACCTTACGCCATCTATGGCTATCTCGGCGTCAATCTGTTTTTCCTGATCAGCGGTTTCGTCATCGCGTGGTCGGCCGAAGGTCGAACCTGGCAGGAATTCGCGGTCGCCCGCTTCGCCCGGCTTTATCCCGGATTCCTCGTCTGCATGACCGCAACTTTTGTTGTTCTCGTCGTCGCCAAAGACCAGCGTTTTCCGACCGATATTGCGACCTATGTAGCCAATCTCTCTATGTTCGCCCGCCTCTTCGGCAGACCATCCATGGATGGGGCCTACTGGTCGATCATGCTCGAGATCCTGTTCTACGGCTGGGTTGCAGTGCTGATTTTTGCGGGTGCCTTTCAGCGCTGGAAAATACCTATCGCTGCCATCTGGCTCGCAATTTCGGCAAGCAACGAGTTCTTCTTTGAGAACACGGTGATACGCATTCTCTTTATTACAAACTATGCGCCTTTGTTTGCCGCCGGCATCCTCGCGGAAGACATCGTTGCAAGGGGCCGTTCGCCGGCTGCGTTCCTGCTTCTTGCCGTCGCATTCCTGGTGTCTTGCCAGACCATAATCTTCTCTCACAACTGGATGCATGAGCACTTTGGCGCTGCCATTTCGTATCCAGCTCTCCTCGCCGCCAATATAGTGATCTACGGAGTCTTCTCTGGCGCGATACTGCTCCGCTCGGTGATTGCTCCATCCAAGGTTGTCATGATGCTCGGAGGATTGACTTATCCGCTGTATCTTTTGCATCAGTATATTGGCTACATCTCGCTTAACGCGCTGGCGCCGCATGTCGGAAAGAACGCCGCATTCTTCGTTGTCTTTGCCGGGACTCTTCTTGCCTCTTTTCTCGTCTGGCGCTTCATCGAGACGCCGGTACGCAAGCCGCTCGTTCGCGCTCTGGTGTCTGGGATATATCGCCTTGCACCAGCCTCGCAGCCAATCCGGCCAACCTCGTCCGCACGAACATCGTGATCAGAGGCGCTCGGCGGGTGTCCCAGAAAGATTCGCGTTAATCGCGAAACACCGGGGTATCCGGGCTTGGCACGCTGTACGGCACACTGGATGTGTCCCGCTTCCGGTTTCATTGACGGCTCAGCCGATTCCCTAGCACCCCGCATGACGAGGCTTCAAGAGCAGCGAAGCGCACTCCAAATAGCGCACGCCAGGTCCGGCACATGGCGCAAGACTCTCTTGCGACCTGGCACCGCATCGAAGGGCTTATCGGGGAGAAGGTCGCACTGTGTGTATCAACTTACGATCAAAGTTTCTCTCACGGGGTGCCGGTATGTGATTTGGCGCTAATATACGCAGTCTGTAGGTAGGGCGCTGTCGAAACAGAAAAAGGAATATTGGATGACAACTCTGCATTACACGTCAGGTGGATCGGGCACGGAAATTGCACAAGCCGGATTCAATCTGGCTGACGTTTCATCCGTTGACCAACTCAATGCGCTGCCGGACGGTATGAAAGGCATGGTCTATCTGAACGAAACCGACGGAGTAACCTCCTCCTTTGTCGACAAGGTCACGCCCTTCATCGGTAATCCAAAGCTGTTCGGATTCTTCCTGGTTGACGAGCCGGATCCCACCGGCCAATGGGGTACCTACGCCTCTGCCGCAAATCTGAAGGCAGAATCCGACTGGATTCATTCCAATGTGCCGGATGCCAAGACCTATATCACAATGATGAGCCTGGGGACGTCGGCGAATCCAGATTTTTCGAACACCTACAATCCCGCCAGTACGGGTATCGATTACTACGGCGTGGATGTTTATCCTGTCCGCACGGATGGCGCGGTCGACTACAACATGATCGACAAATTCGTCGCCGCCGCTCAGGCATCGGGCATCCCGACGAGCCAGATCATTCCAGGCTACCAGACGTTTGGAGGTGGCGACTATAACACCGACATGGGTGGCAAATATGTCGTGCCCACCGCCACCCAGATGGAAACCATGATGGACCACTGGGCCAAGCTGGTTCCGTCACCCGCCTTCGACTACGCATACGCCTGGGGTTCGCAGCGAGGCGACACAGCGTTGGAGAGCTCTTCGGAACTGCAGGCCGTTTTCCGGGAACACAATCTCAGCACTGGAGGGACTGCTCCTGCCGAAGCCGCGGCTACTGATCCCAGTTCTACGGCGAGCATCCCTTCCGAAGCCACTGCCAGCGATGGCACCTCGACTGTCACCTCCCCTCCCGAAGCCACCGCCGGCGACAGCACCTCGACTGCCATCGCCCCTTCCGAAGCCACCACCGGCGATAGCGCCTCGACTGCCACGGCCCCGTCCGAGGCCACCCCCAGCGATAGCGCCTCAACTGCCACGGCCCCGTCCGAGGCCACCCCCAGCGACAGCGCCTCAACTGCCACGGCCCCGTCCGAGGCCACCCCCAGCGATGGCGCCTCAACTGCCCCTGCCGAGGCCACCACCGGCGATAGCGCCTCGATTGCCACGGCCCCGTCCGAGGCCACCCCCAGCGACAGCACCTCGACTGCCACCGCCCCTTCCGGGGCCACCCCCAGCGACAGCACCTCGGCTGCCACCGCCCCTTCCGGGGCCATCACCGGCGATAGCAGCTCGACTGCGACTGCCCCTGCCGAGACCACTACCGGCGATAGCAATCATAGCAAGACCGCGCTTTCGCACCTCCTCGCTGGCAATAGCAGTTCGACCGACACCGCCGCCTCCACAAGCGATGGTAGTGATAGCAAGACCGCGCTTTCGCATCTCCTCGCCGGCAATGGCCGTTCGACTGATACCGCCGCTTCCAGCGCCACCACAAGCGATGGCAGTCATGGCAAGACCGCGCTTTCGCACCTCCTCGCCAGCGACGGCAGTTCGACGGCGGCCGCCGCTTCCGGCGCCACCACAAGCGATGGCAGTGATAGCAAGACCGCGCTTTCGCATCTCCTCGCCGGCAATGGCAGTTCGACCGATACCGCCGCTTCCGGCGCCACCATCAGCGATGGCAGTCATGGCAAGACCGCGCTTTCGCACCTCCTCGCCAGCGACGGCAGTTCGACTGACACCACCCACGATAATGCCGGCGACAAGGTAAGCGAGGGCAGCAGCGTTGACCGCATATTGGCTGCGTTGAACCATTCTCTTTCGGCCGGCTCGGAGCTTCTCCCGACCAACGACCCGTCCGACACAACGGCAACCAGCCTGGTTCGCCACGGGTTCGCGCAGACAGTCCAGCCCGATGAAAATGTCGGCGCCCAGGCAAAAAATGGCGCCGCCGAGATCATGTCCGGCCACGGAGGCAACGACGCCTTCGACTTCAGCAAGCTCCAGGACAAGCTCCACCTCGATCAACCCGCTCTTACCGAGCTTAAGTCGGGCGGGCTTTCATTGCATGCTTCCTCTGCTGATACGGCCGCCGATGATGGTTCCCACCACATCATCTTTGACAGTACAACCGGATCGCTCTCTATCGACAGCGATGAAGTCGGCGGCGCAGCTCAAGCGCAGCTCGCTACCCATTTCCCGTGGCAGCATCAGTCTTTGTGATCTGAAAACCCGGAGCGGCGGACCTTCAAATGGAGTCGGGTCCGCCGCTCCGTCTTTGTTCAATTGCGCCACGGAAGCTTGGCCAAGGGAAGATAAGATACCGGCGGACATCGGAGAGATCGAAGTTGGTCGGCATCATCACCAATGCGAATTTCGGATTCGCAACACTAAGCGGTCTCGGCAATTTTCAGCACGGCGTCGATCTCGGCCATCACCGCTGCCGGCAGCGGCCCTCTTTCCAGCGCACCGAGATTGTCCGCGACCTGCTCGGGCCGCGTGAAGCCGGGAACCGGCAAGGCGATTGCCGACTTGGCGAGGATCCAGCCGAGCGCACCCTGCGCAAGCGTGCGTCCGCCCGAGGTGAGCAGGTCGCGGATTGCCGAGAGCCTTGACAGATACTGCGGGTTGGCGGCGCCATCCCTGAAAAACACCATCCAATCGGCATTCCCGCCGCGCACGTCATCGGTGGGCAGCCTCATGGCCGGCGTGTATTTGCCGGTGAGCAGTCCCATTGCCAGCGGCAGCCGGCTGAACGAGACGAGGTTCTCGCGCGCCGCAACGGCCATCAGCTCGTTCGCCGGGGTAAACACATTGAAGTCGTTCTCTACGGCGACGAAACCCTCGCGCGGCGCGTAGGCTGCAAGCCGTTCGCAGTGATCGGTGCTCCAGCCGAAGCCGCCAATCTTGCCCTCCTGGCGCAACAGGCCGAGCGTATCGAACACCTCGCCGGCGCGTTCGATCGGATATTCGTTGATGTGTAGCAGCACGACGTCGACAAAATCGCGCTGCAGGCGCTGCTGCGAATTGTCGATCGATGTCCGGATCGCCGCGGCAGAGGCATCCTCGGGAGCGATCTTGCGCGTTTCGGGATCGCCGAAATAGCCGACCTTGGTGACGATGACGGCTTCGTCCCTGCCCTTCAACGCCCGCCCGAGGATTAGTTCGGCATTGCCGGCGCCATAGGCGGCAGCCGTGTCGAACACCCGCGCGCCGATGTCATAGGCCATCGCCAGCGCGGCTTGCGACCTGATATCGTCGACCTCGCCATAGATTGTCGCCGTATCGCGCCAGCGCGCGGCGCCACCCGCCGCCCAGGTGCCGATCCCGATGCGCGGCACCGATCGGCCATCCCAAAGCTCCATCATCTCCATGCCCGTTTCCTCAACGGCGCAGGCTGGCGTGGCGGGCACGCTCGCGGATCTCATCGCGGGAAATGCCGGCATCCACCAGTGTGCTGTCCGGGGCCTGCCTCAAGCTCGCAAGCGTCTGGCGATAGGCAATCCAGCGGGTGAAACGGTATCGAAGTTCATACAACATGGTCGTCTCCTTTGGCACGCAGAATGCCCGCGCGCCTGGGTTGATCGAAAGCGCAAAGCATCTGCGCGAATCGCATGCGCGATCGAAAAGATGGCGCTCGCTTCTTGGCCAGCCGAGGCGCTCATCACTGTCCCGTAAGGCAAGATTATCCAACGCCTCCAATGCCTGCATACTTGCGCGTGATGCCCGCTTCGCGCTACAGCCACGGTCGCAAGGAGTTTTTCGTTTCTGCAAAATGGATATCGGCTGGGACGATCTCAGGTTGTTTCTCGACGTTGCGCGGCTGGGCGGCTTGAGCGCAGCGACGGGAACCACGCGCCTCAGCGCAGCCACCCTTGGACGACGCGTCACCGCGCTCGAAAAGCAGATTGGCGAACCGCTGTTCGTGCGCCAGCAGACCGGCTACCGGCTGACCCCGGTCGGGGAAGAACTGCTGCGGCGCGCCGAAGACGTGGAGGCAGCAATGCAGTCGCTGACCCGCTGGCGCGAGGGAAACCTGCCCGACCGTATTGTCCGCATCTCGGCCGGGCCGTGGACCTCGGCCTTCGTTTCCGCCCATATCGGCGAGATCTGGACGGTCGATGATGGCATAAGGGTGGAGTTCGTCACCACCACCGACCGGGTCGACATCGGCCGCCGTGCCGCCGACATCGGCATCCGCAGCGAGCGCCCGACCGAGCAGTGGCTGGCCGGCCGTCTGAGCGGCAAGGTCGCCCACGCCATTTATTCCGGACGCCGCCTGATCAACGGCATCGCCGCCGGATTGTTCGTCGGCGTCACCGGCGAAGGGGCAAACATTGCCTCGGCGCGCTGGCTGCAAGCCCACCACGGCGACCGCATCGCCGTTCGCGGCAACAACACCCATTCGGTGCGCGAACTGGTAGCCGCCGGCGCCGGCCTTTCGATCTTTCCGTGCTTCGTCGGTGACAGTGATCCGCGGCTGGTTCGCGTCGCTCAGCCTATCCCCGAACTCGAAACCGACCAATGGATCGCCACCCATCACGAGGAACGTCACTCGCCGCCGGTACGAAAAGTCGCCGACCGGATTGTCGCCTTGATGCGGGCGCACCAGCCGCTGTTTCGTGGCGAGACGCCGTTCCGGTAAGCCTCAGGTGTCGATCGGCCGCAGTGGATCAAAAATACTTTGGTGGGCCGGACGAGATGCCGCTGCCGTTGAGGACGCCGGAGTGCGGCGCGCTGCTCGTCGGGATCCTTGCCTTGGGCGGAGAGAGCGGTATAACCGATCAGCCCCACGCTGCCTATCCGGTCACTTGTCCTTCTGCCGGCTCATAACCGTATGCTTCGCCCTTGCGCACCACGCGACCGATGCCCGGCCAGCCAAGGTGCGCGCCGGCGATCCACGTCCCCGCCTCGGCCGCGTCACTGAAAACCTTTAGGCGGGTTGCGCGCGCGGTCAGCTGATCGTCGTCATAGCCCCAACTGAACGCGGGATTGCCGAACTGCAAGGCCGGCACATGAACGATGTCCCCGAAGAATAGGAAACGGTCCTCGTCCGTGTCGAACGCGTAGCCGGTATGGCCGGCAGCATGACCGGGCAGGGCGACCGCCCTCAATCGCTCACCCACCTGGTCGCCATTCTGGACGGGCTTCAGCAGGGGCCGGAACTGCGCAAGGTGCGCGTAAGCGAAAAAGCTCTCCACAGCCGCCTCGGGAATTACGATCGCCTTCAAGTTTGGAAAGAGCGCTCGGCCGTCGGGGGTCAAAAGTCCGTGCACATGATCCTGATGGGCGTGGGTGAGCGCCAAGACCGTGATCGAACCCGGGTCAATCTTGGCTTCCGCCATGGCCTGCTCAAGACGCCCCACTGTCAGGGCCCAGCCTCCTCCTCCGCTGTCGATAAGAACGCCGTCAACGCCTGGACCTGCGAGGGCGAAGCAATTGACAGACAGGCGAAGCGCCCCTGCCTGCGCAGCTTGCGGCACCGGATTATCCTGCGGATCCCGCAGAAGGTCCGCCGGCATTTCGATGTAACCGTCCGAGAGCGACCAGACGCGCCACCGTCCCGACGTGCTGCCGAGCACGTTGCTGCTTTGCGATGTCACGATCATAAGGCCACCTGCCGCAAACGAAAATGGAGGATAGGTTCGATTGTCACTATTGGCTCTCTGCATCCTCTAAACAAAGTCGTGGGGAAACCGGTGAAGATCAATGCGGAAAGCATCCGATCTCGATAGGCCACGGATTGGAAAATGATCGTTGACCGGTCTGCTGGCTTCGTGGCGATGCCAGCTCTTATTGCATGCCCATGTAGATTCCTCCCTTCGTAAGCTCGTCAATCATCTGGTTTATGCGCTTTCGGCGTGTTTCCGGGTGACGGGCGCGCTCGATCCAGTGCAAGTAATCATTGCGCTGATAGGGAGGCCGTTGCTTGAAAGCAGGCATCAGATTTGCGGCCTCGAGCTCTGCACGCAAACTGTCGGGCATTTTAGCCAACGGACGTTTCAGCAAATCACGTCTCCGCCATTCGAATCCTGATGCTGGAATAGATCACAAGTCAGCCCTCGCGCCTGCGAGACCGCAGCCGGCCTGGCGACAGCCCTTTCAATCGGGTCACGACGCGATTCATATGGGCCTGGTGAGTGAAACCCGCGTGCTGAGCAATCTCGGCCAGCGGCAGATCGCTATTTTCCAAAAGCTCGACCGCGCGATCAACGCGGCGGCGTAAAATGAATTGATGTACCGGCAATTGCGTCGCCTCGCGAAAGGCGGCGGTGAAGGCGCGTCGTGGCATTCCCGAGATTCCGGCAAGATGGTCGATCGAGACCCCCTTTTCCAGATCGCCGTCAATCGCAGCGAGGACCCGGTCGAACCGCTGCGAGGTCAGGAGCGGAGATTTCTGCCGCCGCTGGCGTGCATGCCCGAGACGGAGCAGGTTCACGAAAATCAGGCCCAGCGTCCATTCACGGACGATGGCATTGGCTGGCGGGTCGCCTTCGAGGCGTCGGCACAACTCGGCCACCAGCGAATCGCGTATCGGTCGATCGGTCAGGATCACCAGGTCCTCAACGGTCCCGGCTGCGGATACCAGGAGCCTTGACGCCAGCGCGGAGTCAACGGTGATCATCGTCAGCTCTCGCGGCTCCTCGATCTTGAACCGCGTGGCCCGCTCGGGAAGACTGAGCAGCAGATCACCGGGGCGCGTGAAGACGCGCCGCAGCCCGCGGCCAAGATCGATCTCTGCATAGGATGAACCGCTGCGAATCACACGCAGCTGAACGACTCCGGCCGGTGCATGGCGATAGTCGCCGGCAGGAAAGAACAACCTCTTTGCACTTGCCGCGGTCACCATCGTTGTACCGGGCGTCCGGACGCAAGTTCCTCCAGGACTTCGATGATCGATCGCCGCATCCTCGATCCTTGACGCCTACACTTTTGCCCGTTTGACTGGTCCACCAGGGGCATCATTTGCCAGGGCAGTCAGGTCACCGATCCGGGGCACAAAGATGTTGTGCAGTGTCTGGGTCATAATGGTCATTTCACGCTGAATTTGCAGTTCCTGTGCGGCGGGAAACAATGTGTCCTGCAAGAAGAGTTCCAGGCCTGCCTTGTCGTCCCATATCTCGATGATGCGATAGCCATCGTCGGTGGCATGCGCGATGTGCTGGTAGATGCCGCCAGCGGGCCGTTTCTCCACGCCGATCCGATCGAGGATGCGGCTATAATCTTCGGCCGTCAGGCCGGCAATATCAAGTGTCGTCACTACGGCCATGGTTCATCCTCGCTGCTGATAGTGGTTGTTTGAAGTGGAGTTCTTGGACGGGCCCCGAATCTATTGGGCCGATGTCGTTTGGCATCGCTGTCCTGACCGCGAGTTTGACTCCCGAAGTTCACCCACAGGAGCGGCCTTTGGTCCTCAGCCACCGAGCGCCTCGATGACAAGACGGGCGGTCGCCGCTCCGGAGAAGTTCTGCTGGCCGGTGATCAAATTGCCGTCGCGCACGGCAAAATCGCGCCACAGCCCGGCCTGAATATAGTTCGCGCCGAGCGCACGCATCTCATCCTCGATCCGCCATGGCATCAGATGCGTACCGTGCGGCAGCGCGCCCATCTCCCAGACGGCATTATCGGCGAAGTCTTCCTCGACATTGGCGAAACCTGTGACAGTGCGCCCTTTGGCCAGCAGCTCGCCGGTTGAGAGGCGCGCGTAGCGCAGCAGCGCGACGCCATGACACAAGGCGGCCGCGACCTTGCCGGCCGCAAAAAAGGCGACGAACAGCCGCTGCAACTCAGTCGCGCCTTGGAAGGTGAACATCGGCGCCTGGCCGCCAGCGACGACGATCGCGTCGAACGCGTCGAACGACAGCTCTGCGATGGGCCGGGTCGTCTCCACCAGCGCCGCCAGTTTCGGCGTCGACAGGAAACCGAGCGAGATCAGATCCGTATCCGAATAGCCGGACGGATCACGCGGGTCGCTCAACGCATCCGCCTCGCATTTGCCGCCCTCAGGCGAGAAGATCGCGACTTCGTATCCGCGCTCCGTGAAGGCGAGCCAGGGATGAGTTAACTCGCTCCACCAAAACCCGACCGGCCAGCCTGTGGTGGTTGATACAGCCGGGTTTGAAAGGACCATCGCGACCCGCTTTGAATGCAGCGGGTCGAGTGGGTTGGGATCACGCACGCTCATCGCGCCATCTCGACTGGTTCGCCAAGATTCGCCCAAATCGTCTTGTATTGGGTGTAGCTTTCCCACGCCTCGCGGCCCTGCTCGCGGCCATAGCCGCTCATCTTGAAGCCTCCGAACGGCGCATTAGGATGGTACTTGTGCCAGCAGTTCAGCCAGACCGTGCCTGCCTTGATCCGGTCGGCGAGCCGCAAGGCGCGGCCGAGATCGCTGGTCTGGATGCCCGAGGCGAGCCCGTAGCTCGTGTCGTTTGCGATCCGGATCGCGTCCTCCTCGCTGTCGAATGGAATCACCGGCAGGACGGGGCCGAAAATCTCTTCGCGCGATATCCTTAGGTCGTTGGTCGCATCGGCGAAGATAGTCGGCTCGACGAAAAGGCCCTTGCCGTTGACCTGGCGGGTGCCGCCGCCCGCGGTCAGTCGCGCGGTGCGCTTGCCCTCTTCGATATAGCTCAAGACCTTGTCATACTCGCCGCGCGACGCGATCGGCCCGATCATCGTCGCAGGGTCCAGCGGATCGCCGAGCGTCGCCGACTTCGCCATGGCGCTCAGCTTCTCGACGACCTCGTCATAGCAGGCGCGTTCGACCAGCAGGCGCGATCCGGCCACGCAGACTTCGCCCTTGTTCCAGAAGATGCCCCAGAAGGCTGCCTGTATCGCGGCATCGATATCGGCATCGGCGAAAACGATATTGGGACTCTTGCCGCCGAGCTCCATGGTCAGGTGTTTCATCGTCCCGGCACCGTTGCGCATGATGCCCTGGCCAACGGCGGTCGACCCGGTGAAGGCGATCTTGTCGACGCGGGCATCGTTGACCAGCGCGTCGCCGATGGTGCCGCCTGGGCCGGTGACGAGATTGTAGACGCCTGGCGGCACGCCTGCGTCGAGGATGACTTGCGCCAAGGCGAGGGCCGTCAGAGGCGTGTCGGTCGCAGGCTTGTGAACGACCGTGTTACCCGCCGCGAGTGCCGGCGCGATCTTCGAACAGGACAGCGCGAGGGGAAAATTGAACGGGGTGATCGCAGCGACCACGCCGAGCGGCTCACGCCGCGTCAGGATCCTGATATTTGGTTCGTAGCTGGTACGATAGGCGCCGTCCATTGCGCTCATGGCGAGCCCGCCATGAAAGCGGAACAGTCCCGAGCAGTGCGGCATGATGATATCGCGGAAATCGCGATAGGGCATACCCATGTCCATCGCCTCGCGCACCGCGAAATCCTCGGCGCGCTCGTCCAACAGATCGGCGATGCGGAACAGGACCTTCGCGCGCTCCTCATGATGCATCCGCGCCCAGGGTTCTTGCTCGAAAGCCCGCCGCGCGGCCGCGACGGCATCGCTTGTGTCGGTGACGCCAGCCTTCGCAATATTGGTGATCGCCGCCTCCGTGGTCGGATCAAAAGTCGTCGACGTCTCGCCACTGACAGCATCGCGCCATTGGCCATCGATCAGCAGACGTCCTACTGGAATCGCCTTGCGCCGCGCGGGTAGATAATCAGTCATGAACCGGTCCCGTCCTGTCGAATGAGATTGAAGGAAATTCTCGGCCCCATCCCGCGCCGATAGGCGAGTTGGACCAATAGCAGCATCATCGGCTCGATCAGGCGCGAGGCCGTGAGATCGCCGACATCGACCGGCATTGTCGGTAGATCGGCGAGAAGCCGGCAAATCGCCGCCTTGGCATCTGCGTCATTGCCGGCGACATAGCTCGTTACCGGATCGCCGTTGAGACGCGGATCATCCCTGTCAAGCAATTCGGCAAAGGTCGGAATGCACTTGACGACAAGCGCGCCCGGCGCGAGCCTCTGAACCTCCTCGCCTACCGACGTCGTAGTGCCGACCAGCATCGTGGAAAGATCAGGCGCGACTGCATTGGTATTGTCCCAGACGATCTTGCCCGACAAATCGCCAAGCGCGTCCATTGCCAACTCGAGAGCCGGCCATGGCGTCGCCAGGGCAATTACGTCGGCCCATCTCGCCACTTCGTCAGGGGCACCGAAGTCAACACGGAGGGTTGCCGCGATTGCGCGCAACTTGCCTTCGTCACGACTGAAGCTGAGGCGAATTTCGTGCCCGGCGAGGCCAAGACATTTCGCCAAGGCCTTGCCGAGCGAGCCTGGTCCGATGATCGCAACTTTCACAACTGCCTCCCGACACGCGGTCGGGCTTGCCTAGCACCATTGCAGTCGCGCTTATTTCACGAATTGCCCTTGCACGATCGGGCGCACTCGTCACATGGATCGGCGGCGGAACCGGATGTTTGGACCAGTTCATCAACCTGGTCTCGCGCGAGAATCCTCTTCCGGCGCCTTGCAGCAGACGTTGGCGGTTTCTTCCAGTTCATCGGCTCCGTCGACGGCGCTCTCCAGGTCTTGGGTTGCAATACCGAGCCATGATTTGCCAGAAGACCGCGGCATAGTTGCCAGGAAGATCACGGATCATCTCGCCCATCTTCTGATCGCCTGGCCGCACGTATCCGCGACCGTCAGCTCCTGCAGTGCGAGTTCCCTGCGATGCACCTGTGCGACCGCATCGGCCATAGCGGTCACGAAACGGTCCAGATCGCGCTTGAGCCCGTAGATATGCGGCCAGACCCAGCGCTCTTTGCTGCCGCTACGCGGCAAAATTGCATCAGAAGTCGCCAACTTCAATTTTCGATCTGTCCGTGAAGCGCGACAGGCGGAATGGAGTCGGGTCGACGCTTGCCGCGTCACCTGCGACCAGATCCGCCGCCAGATGGCCAATTCCAGGGCCGACGCCGAAGCCGTGTCCGGAACAGCCTGCGGCGACGAACACTCCACCGATGCTGTCCACCGGTGAAATCACGGGTACGGCGTCCGGTGTGGAGTCGATATATCCACCCCAGGAGGACACGACGCCGGCATCGGCAACGGTGGGGAACAGGGCTTTTACCCGCGTCATGATGGTTGCCACCATTCGCTTGTCCGGCGCAGGATCGAGGACGCGGATTCGCTCAAAGGGGGTCGGCCTGTCGAGATGCCAGCGACGGAGTGTTTCCGGGCCCTGGAAGAACGAGCGGCCTATGCCGATCTCGACGGCCTTCAGCCGTTTCATGAACATCGGCAGAAACGGGCGGACATAGCGGATCCCCTGCGGCGTGATCTCGAGGGTCGCCCTGCCGCTGACCGCGATCGTGTAGCTGCCATCGAGCCGGCGCGTCATGGCAAAGTCGGAAGTATAGACAGCCTCGCCAAAATCCGGTGCAGGAGCGGTCCGTAAGGCGGTCTGACGGACGCTGGCCTGCGGCAGCGAAACCGCATGCATGCGCAGGAAAGCAGAAGCCCAGGCGCCGGCGGCACATAGCACCGCGCTGGTGCGGATAAGGCCTTTCTCGGTGACGACGCCGCTCACTTGCCCATTGGTGATATCCAGGCCGCGTGCCGCGCAGTTCTGATGAATAGTCGCGCCATGCTTGCGCGCGCCCTCGGCGATCCGAGGGGCGGCAAGCCAGGGTTCGGCCTTGCCATCGTCTGCTGCGTAGACGCCGCCCAGCCATTTGCCGCCCGCCGCTGGAACGGCGGCAGCAGCCTCGGCGGCGGTAAGCATCCGCGTATTGACGTCGAACCGCCGCGCAACCTCGCGCCACTTGTCCCATTCGGCGAGCCGCTTCGGATCGTTTGTCGCATAGGTGAGCCCGCAACGGCGGAAGCCAAGGTCGTGCCCAATCTCTTTGGTGAGCTCTTCCCACAGGCGCATCGACAGATTGGCAAGCGGCAACTCACGTGCATCGCGGTTCTGCCGACGGCACCAGCCCCAGTTCCGGCTCGACTGTTCGCAGCCGACATACCCCTTTTCGACAAGCGCCACCGACAGGCCGCGCCGCGCCAGGAAATAGGCTGCGCTGGCGCCGACAATCCCGCCGCCGACCACCACGACGTCTCCTGACTCGGGTAGCGCTTTATCGCTACTGATTTGGTGGATAACAGGGGACATGGCGGCCTCGGCGATCAATGGAGCTAGCAGTATCGGCGATTGGTGCCGCAGAAATGCTCCAACTGGCGCCGATTTTCGGTATTTTTCGCCGAATATCGTGACACGGAACGCGCGCTTCTTTCGTAGTGTCAGTTTTCCCACTCGAACTGTCCTGGTGCTCCGTGGACTGCCGAAAAATCGCTGCGCCTCGTGTCTTTCCCACGGTCCTTGGCAGGCTCAATGGGGAAATCGTGGACTCCAGCAAGATGCCGCCAGCTGCGGCGCTGCCGCGATTGTGTTGCCCCGGCCCGGCAGCGCGACGGTAGCGACCTTTTCGCAACGGTAGGCCCGCCTGACGTCGCCGGCTGCATTTTGTCCGGTCACACGGATGTGGTCCCGACGACAGAGCCAGACTGGTCGTCCGATCCGGTTCCTGAGCCGATACATCGCCGGGTTGAGCCCGGATTGCCCATGTTGCTCGGCATCCCGCCGTCTGCGCTGGGTGAAGATGTCGCCTAGAAATAGCCGAGGATGGATTTGACCTCGAGATACTCCAACATGCCCTCGATGCCATATTCGCGTCCGTTTCCGGACTGCTTGAAACCGCCAAACGGGGCGTGCGGATCCCAGGCCGGGTAGTTGAGATGCACCTGACCGGAGCGAATCCGTGAGGCCACGTCCCTGACGGCGTTCACATCTTCGCCCTGCACATGGCCCCCCAGGCCGTACACCGTGTCGTTGGCGATGGTGACGGCCTCCTCGATTGTGGCGTAGGGGATGATGCAGAGAACTGGCCCGAAGACCTCTTCCTGGGCAATGCGCATGCTCGTACGCACGTCGGAAAAAATGGTCGGCTTCACATAGAACCCGACGTTCAGATCATGCGCACGACCCGGTCCTCCGGTGAGGAGCCTGGCGCCCTCAGAAATGCCGACGCCGATCATGGTTTGGATGCGATCGAATTGGGCGCGGTTGGCGATTGCACCATGAGTTGTGGCTTCCGAAAGAGGATCGCCGACGACGATCTGGGCCGCGGCCCCCTTGGCGATTTCCTCGATCTCGGAGAGCAGCACGCGTGGCACAATCATGCGCGTCGGGGCGCTGCATGACTGGCCGAGATTGCGGAAGGCGGCGACTACGCCCAGAGAAACGGCGCGATCGAGATCGGCGTCCGGCAGGATCACGTTCGGCGACTTGCCGCCGAGTTCCTGCGCGACACGCTTGACCGTTGGCGCTGCCGCCTGGGCCACAGCAATGCCCGCGCGGGTGGACCCGGTAATGGAGATCATGTCGACATCTGGATGGGAGGCGAGACCCATACCCACGCCTGGACCATCACCTTGCACGAGGTTGAAAACCCCGGCAGGGAAGCCGGCTTCCTCGATTGCCTCGGCGAACAGCAGGGCGTCCAAGGGAGAAAGCTCACTCGGCTTCAGCACGATCGTGCAGCCTGCAGCGAGCGCCGGCGAAACCTTGGCGGTGATCTGGTAAAGTGGCCAGTTCCACGGAGTGATCAAGGCGCAGACACCGATGGGTTCGTGGGTGACGGCGGTTTGCCCCCGTTGCTTGACGAAGCGAAAGTCTGTCAGCACATCGCGAGCGACCTTAACATGCGTGATCGCCAGCGGCACCTGGGCGCTGCGCGCATAGCCGATCGCCGCGCCCATTTCGAGGCTCAGGCATTGAGCCAGCAGTTCGCCGCGCGCCTCGAGCAGCGCTTGCAGGCGATCGAGCAGACCCGCGCGGTCTTCTGGCGTGGTCCGACTCCAGGTGTCGAATGCCCGGCGGGCCGCTGCAACGGCCGCGTCAACGTCCTTGCCATTTCCAAGCGGAAACTGGCTCACAACCTCTTCTGTGGCGGGATTGACGACGACGCCCGTCGCGGTGCCGCTCGGCTCAACCCATTGACCGTCGATGAAGAACTTGTCCAGGTGGCCGTTGCGGACCAGGTGTTCGAGAGGCGTCATCACCCTACAAGGTCCTTCATGCGGTAATAGGCGCCGAGAATCGGCAGGAACCAGGGACGCCCGAAATAACCGGGGATCGCTGGCCAGTCGAAATTCTTCCAGGGATTGAGCTCGGGGTGCCCGTCCATGACGTCGGCCATGATGGTGCCCATCAACGTCGACATCTGGGTCCCGTGTCCGCTATAGCCCATTGAGTAATAGATGCCATCGCGCTCTCCGGCGCGCGGCAGGCGGTCGCGGGTCATATCGACCATGCCGCCCCAGCAGTAATCGATCCGGGTGCCGGCCAGTTCCGGAAAAACCTCGACCATCGCCGCCTTCAGTATCCGGCCGCTTTTTTCGTCGGATTGAGGATTGGACACGGCAAAGCGCGCCCTCCCGCCGAACAGAAGGCGATTGTCCGGCGTGAGCCGCCAGTAGACAACGAGATTGCGCGTGTCGACGACCATGCGCCCGGTCGGCATGAGGCGCTTAAGGTGGTCGGGCGATAGCGGCTCGGTCACGATCAGAAATGCGCCGACCGGGATCATGCGCCGGCGGATCCAGCCGAGCGGGCCAACCTGGGAAATGCCGCTTGCCAACAGGACCTGCCGCGCGACGATCTTGCCCGTTGGCGTCGTTACCTCATGCCCGCCTGAAACCTTGCGCATCGCCATGACGGGCGAGCGTTCATGGACCTCTGCGCCACGCCGGGCAGCGGCGGTCGCGAGGCCCCGGACGAACCGGCCGACATGCATGCCCGCGCTCTTGGGAAAGAGCAGCCCGCCATGGTAGCGGTTGGTGCCGACTTCGGTTCGCAGGTCGTCGCGCGCGATCATCCTCGTTTCGGGATCGACATTGGCCGCCAGCAGTTCCTGGCTGCGCGCCAGCATGTCGTAATGCTCGGGCTTGGCGGCAAGCTTGAGCTTGCCGACGCGGGAGAAGCTGCAGTCGATCTTTTCTTCCTGCACCAACCGCTCAACCATATCGACGCCAGCGTCGAAAGCCTTGTAGAGCGCATTTGCGGCGGGCTTGCCGTGCTTGCCAGCCATGATTGCATAATTCTGGGCAAAGCCGTTGTTGCACATCCCGCCATTGCGGCCGGACGCGGCGTTGCCGATCGTTTCGGCCTCCAACAGGGCAACCCTGGCGCCCTTTTTGGCAAGGGCCAGCGCGGCGGAGGAGCCGGTCAGGCCGCCGCCCACAATCGCCACGTCATAGTGGCCTTCGAGCGGTTTGGACGACCCTTCATTGAACCGCTGAGACGTATCCAGCCAATAAGAGGTAAACTTCATTTTCTTGACCACCAGTGTTGATTTGAGTAGGGCGACGTCCGAGCGAAGTTGCGCGCCTACCAGCCGCGCATCCGCTCCCAACGCGCTTCAATCTTGGGGCTGGCTCCGTTGACGACGCTGTAGAAATCATGCTGGGCGGCCATCGCACACGCATGATTGGGCAGAATCCGGACCCGAGACCCGAGCGGCAACTCGGGCATGGACTTTCCAGAACCGGCACGAATAGCGAGGATACCGTGTTCCTGGCTGGCCTGGGCCACGATCACATCTTCAAGCACCCGTCCCTTTTCGTCGCAGACCACCCCGTAACCCTGGTCGATCTGCTGGTTTGCGGTTCCCCGGTCGCGCGAAAGCGCCATCCACCCGGCGTCAACCAGCACCCATCCCTTTTCCGGCTTGGAGCCGATCACCGTGGCCAATACGGAAATGGCGATATCGTCGCGGTTGCAGACCCCAACGCCGTGCTGGACGAGGTCGAAGAACATGTAGACTCCAGCGCGCAGCTCGGTGACTCCATCAAGATTGTCGGCGAAATGCGCTGTCGGCGTCGAGCCGACGCTGACGATCGGGCAGGCATGGCCATGGGCGCGCAGGATTTCAGCGGCGCGAACGGTGGCTGAACGCTCGTTCTCGCCTGCCTTGACCAGCGCATCGGGCGTGTTCAAGCCATAGGACTCGCCTGCATGGGCGAGGACGCCGGCGAGGTTGGCACTGGCCGCGACGACCCTGCTGGCCACGTCGAGCAACTTCGGGTCGTCCGGCTTCAAGCCACCGCGATGGTCATCGCAGTCCAGTTCGATGAAAACAGATGGCGTCATGCCGGTGGCTTCGCGCACGCCGGCCAGGGCGTCGGCCTGCTCCACGGAATCGAGCAACAGCTTCACATCAGCGCCGGTTCGGCGACAAAGCTCCATGGCACGCATGGCCGAGGCCGGCGAGATGCCGACCGCGTAGGTCATGTCTCGAAAGCCATGGCCCGCAAAATACTCCGCCTCGGCGATGGTCGAAACCGTGATCGGACCGGGTTCGCGGTGGAACGCGTATCGGGCGACGTCGATGCTTTTGGCCGTCTTCATATGCGGGCGCAGCACCACGCCAAGCTTCTTGGCGCGCCCAGCCAGACCCTGGATGTTTTGCTCGAGCCGGCCACGGTCCAGAAGCAGCGCCGGGGTGACCAAGGCGTCGATCGTCCTAGCCGTCTCGCTCACTGCCAGGTTTGCCGCCACCTTGTTCATAATCTCATTTCCTAAGTGAACGACTGGTTTGCCAATGCATATATATGGGCTGGCCCCTCGACGGCGGGCCGTTGCCCTTTGACCATGGCGGTCGCACTGCCGGACCGCTGAAGGCCAAGGCTCTCAAGCCAGTCACCCAATCCATCCTCGGCATAGACGTCGATGCGAACGAATTGATCGTGAAGCTTCGAAAGCTGGGCCAGGATCAGAAGCCGCGCGTCTTGGTCGCTCTCGGCTGCACAAGGGCCGACCACATAGCCGCGGCCAAACCTCCTCGCGATAGCGTAGCCTGCAATCCGTCCCCTGCGCTCAATGACCAGTGCGTTGCCCACATCGGCGAGCGCAGCCACCATCGCCAGCCGGGGCATGCCCGTGGCCGATTCGTCGAAGGCCTGGATCGGCGTGAGGTCGGAGGCTGTCGCTTGACGGATGTCGTCGCCGGTACTCCGCGTCACGGGGACAGTCAGCGAGCCCTGGTGCTGAAGCACCGTGCCCCAGGCAGTGAAGCCGCGTCGCTTGTAGAGCGCCAGCCCCTCTTCGGTTGAGTTGAGCAGCACGTTGCGGCCGTGTGTCGCCTCAAGCAATCCATCAAAGAGCCGGGCGCCGTTGCCACCGCCTTGCGCGGAGCCAGTAACTATGATCATCCCGACCGTGGCATAGGAATGTCCGTAATTCCAGGACATGGCCGTGCCAATCACCTGTCCTGCCCTCTCGAGGACCAGGCCATTGCCGACCATCAGGGCAAATTCCCAATCCTCCTGGCGGTAGGGCCAGGCCATCTCCTGCGACAGCTTCAGCGCGCCCGGCAAATGGCGGGTTTCCAATTTCATCAGCTCGGTCGGGGCGCTGACGATATCTCTGTCATGCTCAACGGTCATAAGGTGCAACGCTGTCACTTGATCCAGAGTCGGATTGAAGTCGGACCTTAGAGTCGCGCCCGGCGGACAGATTTCGCTGCTGTTTTGCCCCTTCAAATCAGCGGGATTGTTCGTTTTAAGCAATTCCTCGGCATGCCAAATCGCGCAAATCAGGCGAGGAATACCTGGCACTTTGAATCGCCGCTTCGTGGTTGCCCGCGATCGGCGTCACGTCCGCACGATCCCCAATGGCAATGGCATAGCCGCAACACTCCCCGGCGATGAAACGCTTGATGCTCAGGAGGAATTTTGGATGATCTACATCAGCGAAGAGGAGTCAGCCGCCCTCGTCACGCATGAACTTGCTTTCGAGGCGGCGCGGCAGGCTCTCGTGGCATCAGCATCGCGGCAGAATTGGGTCTTTCCTGCTGTTCTCGGGCGCACGCATGAGGCGACCAATACTTTCTCAATCAAATCCGGTTCGTCGGACGACCTGACCGGAGTGAAAATCGGCTCCTTCTGGTCGAGCAACCCGGCACGTGGCCTTCCCCGCCACAACTCCACCATCGTGCTGCTCGATCAGCATACAGGTCGGCTCGGCGCCGTGGTCGAGGCCGGGAAGGTCAACGCCTACAGGACGGCCGCCGCCGACGCGGTCGCGGCCGATCTTCTTGCGCGCAAGCAAGCCAAGGTTCTGGCGACATTCGGCGCCGGCAACCAGGCGGGCTTCGAAGTGATGGCGCTGGCACGCGTCCGCCCAATCGAAACCGTGCTGGTCGTGGCCCGGCCTTCGTCGCGACGCGACGCTCTTGTCGATCAGATCGGCGAAAGGGGCCTGGATGCGCGCGCTGCCGTGCCCGAAGACGCCGTGCGCGCGGCCGACATCGTGGTGACTGCGACGCCCTCACGCGAACCGCTGTTTGATGCCGCTTGGGTGGGGCCCGGAACCCATATCGTCACCATGGGGTCGGATGCTCCGGGCAAGCGCGAATTGCCGAGCGAATTGTTTCCCAAGGCACGTCTGTTTTGTGATCTGCTTTCCCAGTCCGTCCAGATCGGCGAGTTCCAACACGTGCGCGACGAGATCAACGCCGGCCGGCTTGCGGTAACACCAATCGGCGACGTCATTGAAAAGCGTGCGCCCGGACGCCGTTTCGACAACGAGATCACGATTTTCGACAGTTCCGGTATCTCGCTACAGGACCTCTACATGGCCGACGCGCTGATCCGCGCAAAGGCGTCCCAACACTGATCAGCTTCGTACCGACAAGTCCCGGCCCCGACGGATTTTTCCGCCCTGCTTGAGTGCTCTCCGGCAACAACGTGTCCCGCGCGAGTCTGCCGTCGTGTCAGCGGCGGGCACGCCAAGGGTTGTCCGCATGAACCACGGATCGCCCCGGATGTCGCAAAACCGCTTGCGATCGGGGTGGTCGCGTGTGGACACGCAGTTGATTGACGCACGTCTTTCCAGCCACGGTAGGGCAGCTACAATCCAGGCCGAATCCAACCTGGAGAATGTCCTGATATTTCCGGTGATCAGCGGCTGGCGCGCCAGAAGGCGATACGATCCTGCAACCGATAGCCTTGGATAATCGCCGGCATGAACCACGGATTGCCACGATAGAGCGGTATGGCCGAAGGCGGTCGAAAGTCGAACGCCGTGCGCGACTGCTCGCCATGCCCCATCAGCTTGTGCGCCGCACGCATACCGATCCATGGCGCCCAGACCACGCCCGAACCGCAGAAGCCGGTTGCATAGACCATACCGTCCTTTTCGAAGATGCGGGGCAGCATGTCTCGGTTCATCGCCACATTGCCGAACCAGCAATGCGAAAGGCGCACGTTCTCCAACTCCGGGAAAAGGTTCACGAGGCCCTTGCGTAGGAGAAGTTTCGGCGCCGCCGGGTCGCCGACGCGAGAACTGTCACGTCCCCCCAGCAGAATGCGTTTTCCGTCGGGCGAGGGACGATAATAGAAACCGAGTTGCCGGTTCTCGGTGATCGTCATCAGCTTCGGCATCAGTCGCGCCATGACATCGGGCGCAAGTTCCTCGGTCACGATGATCCGGCTGCGGACCGGAACCAGGCGGCGCCGAAGGAAGGGAGCGGCGCCGTCGGTATAGCCGTTGGTACAGACCAGAACCTGCCGTGCATCCACCGTCCCTGCCGAAGTCGCGACGCGGAACCCCGAACCATTCCTCTCGATCGACTCGACCACTGTATGCGAATGGACCGTCAACCCGGATGCGAGCGCCACCCGCAGGAGTTCAGCATGGAATTTTGCGGGGTGCAGCGCGCCAAAGTCCATCCGAACGGTTCCGCCGCGGTAGAAATCGGTTCCGATATAATTTCGCTGCTCAGCATGCGGAACGGCGAAGGACTCGATCCCCAGTTTCTTCGCCAGCGTCTCGGCGCCGCGCGCCATCTTCTCATACTGTTGATATCCAAAAGCGCCCTTGAACTGGCCAACCAGTCGGAAGTCGCAGTCCAGCCCTTCGGTCCTGATGAAGTCGTAGAGGAATTCGCGCGCGATCTTGCCCTCGGCCTCGATCGCCATGGCCTTCTCTTCACCGAAGCGCCGGGTGATCGTGGCATAGTCCGGCCGGATGCTTCCGCTGGTAATTCCGCCGTTGCGTGTAGAAGCACCCTCGCCCGGATTCATCGTATCAAAGGCTGCGACCGAGCGTCCTTCGCGCACCAGCACAAGCCCGGCCGAAAGCCCGGCATAACCGGCGCCGACAATTGCCACGTCAAGCTTTTTTGCGAGGGGCTTCCGCGGCAGCGGCATGACGGGCGCCGCTTCCCACCAATAGGGCGTGTTCTTCTCGATTTTGGGCTCGTGCACGTGACTGACTTCTCTTGATGTTCCAGGGATTAAGAAAGCGATCGGTCGCGGTACCTCAAATATGGTCATCTCGTACGTCCAGCGCGTCGCGCAGTCCGTCACCAATGAAATTGAAACTGGTTACCGCGATGGTGATTGCAGCTCCGGGTATGATTGCCAGCCAAGGTGCGCTGCCCAGATATTGCTGGGCGCCATTGAGCATGTTGCCCCAGCTGGGCAGTGGCGGCTGGATCCCGTAGCCGAGGAAGCTGATGTAGGCTTCCATGAGAATGGCGCGCGCGACCGTCAAGGTGGAAGCGACGATAATCGGGCCCATTGCGTTGGGCAGTATCTCGCGGAACATGATGTGCGTGCCGCTCAGCCCCAGCATTCGGCCAGCCAGGACGAACTCGCGTTCGCGTAACGAGCGGACCTCCGCTTCGACGATGCGGGCAACCTCCATCCAACTGGTGAGGGCGATAATGATGGTGATCATCACAGGACTGGGCTTCAGTGCCGCAGCCAGCGCCAGCAGCAGAAAGATCGATGGGAACGACAGGAATCCATCGACGGTGCGCATCAGCGCCGCCCCAACCCAGCCGCCGCGATAGCCTGCAATCACGCCGACCAGCGTGCCGATGAGCGTCGACAACACCATGGCGAAGAAACCCACCAGCAGCGAGATTCGTCCCGCCATCAAGAGTCTTGCCGCAAGGTCACGGCCGAGCGGATCGGTACCTAGAAAGTGATAACCCGTCAGCGGCGGGGCAAAGCGGGCCCGCAGATCGATGTACAGGGAGTCATAAGGCAGGAGATGGGGACCGAGGACGCAAGCGAGGCTCAGGAAGATGATCATCGCCAACCCGAGCAGCGCCAAGCGATGCCGCATGAAACGAAGTGCCGCGCGGTTGTTTCTCCATCGGCTTGGAGCTGCATTTGCGGTGAGAGCGGTCATATCGGCTGTCTCCTGTCGGGGAAGTTGCGCGCTCAGGCCAGACGAATGCGCGGATCGACAATAGCGACGACAATGTCGGCGATCAGGTTTCCAAGCAGAACGAGGATGGCGGAGAACATCAGTAGCCCCATCACAACCGGATAGTCGCTGTAACCAAGGCTATCGAGGAACAACCGTCCCATTCCCGGCCAGGTAAAGACGGTTTCGGTCACCAGCGCGCCGGTCAGAATGCTGGGAAGCTGCATCCCGGCCAAGGTAATCATCGGCAAAAGCGCGTTGCCAACGACATGCTTCATCAGAATCCGGCGTTCACTCAACCCCTTGGCCCGAGCCGTTTTAACGAAGTCCTGGCTAATGGCGTCGAGTGTCGCCGTCCGCATGTAGCGGCTCCAGATCGCGACATGGACCAGCGACAATACGACACTTGGCAGGATCAGATGGTGGAGATAGCCCAGGATCGAGCTATCGCCGATCTCGGACATATTGCCCGCGGGCAGCCAGCCTAACTTCAAGGAAAAGATGTAGATGCCTACGAGGCCGAACCAGAAGGTAGGGACCGACAATGCGACCATGGCGCCAACGGTTGCGAGATAGTCGAATAGTGAGTAGCGGCGCGTGGCGCCCCGAATTCCAATCCAGGCGCCAATGGAGATCGCAATCGCGGTTGAGGACCCCATCAGCAGCAGCGTGGCGAACAGATGGCTGCCAATGATCTCCAGTACCGGCGCTCCGTCGCGGAAGGAGTGACCCCAGTCGCCCCGCACCAGCCGCCATGCCCAGTCCAGATATTGGATCCATATAGGGCGATCAAGGCCCAGCAGCCCCTTGAGGCGCTCGATATCCTGCTGGGTCATTCCGGGATCGAGTCCGAATTGTGCCAGGGGGCCGCCGGGGAGGAGGTTCAGAATGCCGAAGCCGATGATCGAGACGATCACAAGCAGCACCAGGCTCTGCGAGAGGCGATTGAGCAGGAAGCCGCGCATCCGAGTCCTCCATTGTGGGTTGATGATCTTAGTGTGTTGCCGCCGCCGCAGTGGATCGGGCGGCGGCAACTGCGTGGATTAGGCCTTCCACTGCCAGGCCGCGGCATCCCACGACGCGGTGCGGGTGTTGGCGTTGGGCTCGAAGCCGTCCAACCCTTTCTTGCGCCCAAGGACGATTGTGTACGCGAACAGCGGCAGGAAGGGCAGATCATGGCGCACCACTTCCTGCACGCGATTATAGATCCCGCGCCGTTCTTCCGGATCGAAGCTGCGAGCACCCTTTTCGAGCAGGGCATCGACTTCAGGGTTGGAATATTGCCCGGTGTTCGAACCGTGTCCGCCTTGAGCGGCGATTGCCTTCGTATGGAGCCGGTTTGTGGCGTCGGGGTCCGCGGCAATCAGATAGGTGACGCCCACCATGGCGGTGTCAAATTGCGACTTCAGCCAGAACTCGCCCCACATGACTGCAGCCGGCAAATTCGAGATCGTCATCTCGACGCCGATCTCGGCAAACGTCTGCTGCAGGAACTGCTGCGTCTGCTCGCGGAGGTTGTTGCCAGAAGTTGTTGAGTTGGAGAAGGACAGTCGCACCCCATCCTTGGCGCGGATTCCATCCGGCCCCGGCGCCCAGCCGGCCTCATCCAGGATTTGGCGCGCCCGGTCCAGATTGAACTCCTGAACCGGCAGGTTCGGGTCGTAGTAATAGGACTCCTTCGGCATGAAGGTCTCGGTGAGAGTGCCCACGCCGTAATAGATCGTGTCGACGATCGCCTTCCTGTCCAACGCGGCGTAGAGCGCCTGGCGCACTGCCAACTCCTTGAACTGCGGGCGGCCCAAATTGAGGTAGATCGACTCCAAGGATGCCCCTGTCTCCAGTGTCACCACGCGGTCTGGTAGTTCGCGGGCTTCAGTATAATGGTCGGCGGTGATGAACGACTGATCGACCAGGTCCACGTCGCCGCTCTTGAACTGCGTGTAGAGCACCGTCATATCGGGGATGTATTTGAAGATGAGCTGCTCGATATAGGGGCCCTCGCCCGCGTACTCAGGATTGGCGACGAGCTCGATATGATCGCCCGCGACGCGCTGGCTCCATTTGAATGCGCCGGTGCCGACTGGCGCCTGGTTGAACGCGGCTGTATTCGGATCGGCCTCTTTCTCCAGAATGTGCTTGGGCACGATGAAGGTTTCGGCCAAGAACGAAAGATAGGGCGCAAAAGCCTCCTTCATCCGCCAAGTGATCTCGGTGGGCGAAACCACTGTGATGTCCTGCACGAGCGAATGGCCGCTCGTGCGCCAAGCGCGAAACTTCGGGTTCGTGATGAGCTCAAGGGTGAATTTCACGTCCTCGGCCGTGAAGGGCTCACCATCGTGCCAGCGGGCATTGTCACGCAACCGGATGCGCCAGTTGAGACCGTCCTCCGAAATGCCGCCATTCTTCTGGCTTGGCACCTCGGCTGCGAGGTTTGGATGTAGGCCACCTTGGGGATCCATGCGGACCAGCGCGTCGAAAACCGAGAAATGGACCGCGTCATCGACTTCGATATGCGCCATCAACGGATTGAACACGGTCGGCTCTTGCGAGAGGCCGACGACGACGCGACCGGCCGGACCCGCAGGAGGGGTCTTGGCGAAGGCGGGCTTGCCCAGCAGGTTGGGCGCGATGAGGCCTGCAGCCCCACCTATCGCCATCAGTCGCAGCGCTTCGCGCCTCGAGTAGTTGGACGTAGTCGATGAATTTCTGGTCATGGTAGTTCCTCTCTTGTTATTTCTTATGCGTTTGCTGCAACTGGACGGGCATTGCCCGGCCGCTCTCCTGGAATTGCCGCTACGAGTTGGCGCGTGTAGGCTGCTTGCGGGTTCAGGAATATCTGCGAGGGCGGTCCGCGCTCGACGATCCGGCCCTTCTGCATCACAGCGATTTCGTCGCAGATCTGGCTGGCGACGCGCAGGTCGTGTGTGATGAAAACCATCGACACGCCGGTCTCGCGCTGGATCTGGTCCAGAAGCTGCAGGATCTGCGCCTGGATCGAAACGTCGAGTGCGGAGACCGCCTCGTCGGCAATGAGCAGCTTCGGCTTGAACATCAGCGCACGAGCGATGCCGATGCGCTGGCGTTGCCCACCCGAGAACTCGTGCGGATAGCGGCCAAAGGCGCCGGCATCGAGACCGACATGAGCCAGGAGCGCACGCGCTTCCTCGCGCGCTTGGGCATAAGGCATCCCGTGTGCCACCGGCCCTACCGTCATGATGTGGCCAACCGTTGAGCGTGGGTTCAGCGACGCGAAGGGATCCTGGAAGATCATCTGGATCCGCGGTCGAAGAGGGCGGAACTTCGCTTCGGAAAGCTTGGCTATGTCAGATCCGTCGAACAAAATCCCGCCGCCGTCGCTGTCCAGCAGTTTGATCAACAGCCGGCCCAGCGACGACTTTCCCGAACCGCTCTCGCCTACGACCCCCAGCGTGCGGCCGGGCGCGAGTTCGAACGAGACCTCGTTCACCGCTGTCACAGTCCGCTGCGCGCCGAACAGCGCGCTGCCACCACGATAGGTCTTCACCAGACCCTCAACCTTCAGGATCGGCTCCTTGCTGGCCGACTCCAGACGAGGGCGATCTTCGCCGGTCAAATGCGGTACGGCCGCGATCAGGCGCCGGGTATAAGGATGCTTGGGCGACTTCAACACCTGCTCGGCGCTACCCTGTTCGACGATGTGGCCCTTTTCCATCACCACGACGCTGTCGGCGATCTCTGCCACCACACCGAAATCATGGGTGATGAACATCACGCTCATGCCCTTGCGCCGCTGAATGTCGCTGATCAGTTGCAGGATCTGTGCCTGGGTGGTGACGTCGAGGGCGGTGGTTGGCTCATCGGCGATCAGCACCGTCGGCTCGAGCGCCAAGGCCATGGCAATCATGACGCGCTGCCGTTGCCCGCCCGAAAGCCGGAAAGGATACTGGTGATACATGAGTTGGGGATCTGGTAGGCCCACTTCAGTGAGCAGCTCAACGGCGCGGTTGCGGCAGGTTCGTGGCGTACCGAAGCCATGCGCGGCCATGACCTCGTCAATCTGCGCGCCCACCGTCATCAGGGGATTGAGCGCTGAGAGCGGATCCTGAAAGATCATCGATACGACCCGTCCACGCAGGTTGCGCAGCTTGTCTGGCGACATGCCGATGATGTTCATCCCCTCCAGCTGGATGACACCCGATGAGAGGCGGATCACCTTTGGCAGAAGCCCCATGATCGCGTTCGCCGTGACCGACTTACCCGATCCGGACTCGCCTATGATGCAGAGGATCTGGCCGCGTTTCAGATCAAACGAGATATTCTCGACCGCATGGACCCGCTCCATGCCGGCCGGCAGGCTTACGGTCAGGTCGCGCACCGAAAGCGCAACTTCATGAGGAGCTACAGCTTGGATGCTGGCGATCATCGAGACCTCTCCCTTCTCAGCCGCGCTCTTTAGCCCGCTGCGGATTGCGTTTTCGATCTCCGCCTCGTGGCGATCAATCGGTCAAACTGTTCCCGATCGTGAGCTCTCCGGCTCACTTTCAAGCCTCCCTGTCGTGGCCCTGCGGAGCCTGCCTGCCTCTTGGCGGATGTCCGGGGAGTAACGGACCTTAGTCGACAATGAGTGTGACCCCTTCTGGCCGGCAGAGTCGTTGAAACTTAGCACGCAGGCAGCAGGAACTTCTGCAAAGGAGGCCAAATTTGGCATTTCACTCTGCGCGTTTTCCGCCGCCCGGGTCACGCGACCGCATCCTTCAGACGATAGTATGTGCCTACCGTGGGAGGCATGGGAGGAAACCATGGCTTGCCGGTGTGAATCACAGCCACCTCGAAATCCCCCGAGACCGGATCGGCCACAGATCCGCCAATGGAACCGAAGTATCGTGCCAGTAGGAAGCAAACTTCATTACCGTGTCACCCTCATACTCATCCGGGGTCGATCCGATGCAATGAGTGTATGATCGACTCCGCAGGTGAGGTGCGACCCAACCGGTCATTCGTCGCAACAATTGCCCGTCTTTCATCCCTCAAACGGCAGGATGTTCCGCCCTCGTACAAAGTTCACGGCTTACGGCTGAGGCCCATACGCTAGGCTGCGCTTGGGCAGCGAGACCAGTGTCGATCCGCGTCCTAGTTGACCGAAGCGCCTGAAGACCGTGGCGTGGGGCCAGGTCACTGAATTCTGAGAAGACCGTCTTGCCAAGGTACAATCGGTCGCGCACGAGATTGAGGTCACGAGGCGGCCAGCACCAAAAACAGGGAAGTAACGATGCGCGAATATGAGATTGCCGCCATTCCTGCCGACGGGATCGGCCCGGAGGTGATTGCCGCAGGTCTCCAGGCGCTTGAGGTGCTGCAGCAGCGCTGCGGCGACTTCAAGCTGCGCGTCCAGCACTTCGACTGGGGCTCAGACTATTACAAGGCCCATGGTCGGATGATGCCCGAAGATGGAGTGGCGCAACTGAAGCGCTTCGACGCCATCTTCTTTGGCGCGGTAGGCGCTCCCGATCTGCCCGACGACATCACGCTCTGGGGCCTCCGGCTGCCGATCTGCCAAGGCTTTGATCAGTACGCCAACGTGCGGCCGACCAGGATATTGCCCGGGATTGGTTCGCCGCTGGCGGGCGTTGGCCCTGGCGATCTGGATTGGGTGATCGTGCGTGAGAATTCCGAGGGCGAGTATTCGGGCCACGGCGGCCGCGCCCATCGCGGCCTCCCCGAGGAGGTCGGAACCGAGGTCGCGATCTTCACGCGCGTCGGCGTCACCCGCATCATGCGCTATGCATTCCGGCTGGCGCAGTCACGGCCGCGAAAGCTCCTGACTGTTGTTACGAAATCCAACGCGCAGCGTCACGGCATGGTAATGTGGGACGAAATCGCAGCCGAGGTGGCGCGGGAATTCCCCGACGTCGAGTGGGACAAGATGCTAGTCGATGCTATGACAGTGCGTATGACGTTGAAACCTCGGAGCCTAGATACGATCGTCGCCACCAATCTTCACGCCGACATATTGTCGGACCTTGCAGGCGCGCTCGCGGGCAGTCTCGGCGTTGCACCGACCGCCAACATTGATCCCGAGCGGCGCTATCCCTCGATGTTCGAGCCAATTCACGGCTCGGCATTCGACATCGCCGGCAAGGGTATCGCCAACCCGGTCGCCACCTTCTGGACCGCTGCCCAGATGCTCGAACATCTGGGCGAGAGCGCAGCGGCCGTCCGGTTGATGAGCGCTGTGGAAACGGCGACGAGTGAAGGGGTGCTGACGCCCGACGTGGGAGGGACAGCGACCACGCAGGAAGTGACGGACGCCGTCTGCCGGACGATCCGCGGTTCGAACGTGTGACAGATTTCCAATGAAGCTCGACAAGATCGACATCAAGATCTTATCCCAATTGCAAAAGAACGGGCGGGTCACGAATGTCGAGCTAGCCGACCTGGTCAACCTTTCGCCGAGCCCTTGCCTGATGCGGGTGAAGAAGCTTCAGGCGGAAGGCTTCATCACCGGCTATTCCGCCCAGATCGACGTGTCCAAGCTCGGACAGACTCTAACGATCTTCACCGAAGTCACGCTCAAGCACCATCAACAGAACGACTTCGCGAGATTTCTCACCGCAATTCAGAAAGTCGATTCTGTCATCGAATGCCATCTGGTTTCAGGCGGTTACGACTACCTAGTGAAGTTTGTCACAGCGGGCATCAGCGAGTACCAGACGATCATGGAGCGCATGATCGAATTGGATATCGGAATCGACAAATATTTCAGCTTCGTCGTGCTGAAGTCCCCAATCGTGAAATCCCATTTGCCTCTCGACATCATTTTCGACAAATGAGAAAGCTGCTCCGCAGTCTTGGACCTGGAGAGCCGCGCGCCAGCGCTCCCTGTTGCTGTTTTCGCTGCGCTTGTGCAACGGCAAGAGAATCCACATACCGGCAAATTGCTTTGCACTTGGCAGACGGCGGCATCACCTGAGGATTTGCTTTGGGGCCGCTAACGCGCGTCGCGTTCGACCGGCCTCGTGCGACGCGCTTTAGGTTCTTGTTTTCTTTAGGTTCTTGTTTTGATGCATGTCGTTATCGCAAAACCGCTGCACACTTTTGCGCGACATGCATTAGGCGTCTACCGCAGTGACCGAGGTCGCTTCGGCGATGGCAATGATCATCCCTTCATCGCTGACCGAACGTCCTTGTCTTCGAGGGTTTGATCCAGCGTCATTCGGGTACGTTCGAGGATTCCATCAATATCGTCCTCGGTGCAGCAGAGCGGCGGCGCAAAGCCGAGGATGCCGCTGTTGAAGGAGCGGATGACAAGGCCGTTCGCCCACGCGCGCTCGAAGATGCGGCGCCCCGGATCGGCCGCCGCCGGCAGCGGCGTTTTGCGCTCCTTGTCGGTGACCAACTCAATTGCTGCCAGCATGCCGCGACCGCGGATGTCGCCAACCAGCGGGTGGTTGGTGAGCGAGCGAAGGCCGTCCATCAGGCGCTTCCCGGCCTTGCGCCCATTCTCGAGCAAGCTGTCTTCATAGAGACGGAGGCATTCGAGCCCGACCGCCGCGCTCACGGGATGGGCCGAATAAGTATAGCCATGGCCGACAGCCGCTTTGCCGGCTCCGTCCGCGATGGTATTGTAGACGTGGTCCGACATGAAGACGGCGCCCATCGGCACGTAGCCCGAGGTCAGTCCCTTCGCCGTGGTTATGAAATCCGGCACGACCTCGTCTTCCTCACAGGCGAAGAGGGGGCCGGTACGGCCAAAGGCAGTGATAACTTCGTCGACAACGAACAGAATGTCGTGTTCCTTGCACACGGCGTGCAGAGCCTTCAGCCAACCCGTTGGTGGAACGAGGACACCGCCCGAACCCTGGATGGGTTCGGCGTAGAAGGCCGCAACGCGGCCCGCGCCGAGTTCCGCGATTTTGGCCCGCAGGGCCGCGACCGATGCATCGATGATCGCCTGCGGGTCGGAACCGACGGGATTGCGATAGGCGTAGTGCGAAGGAATTTTGTGCTGCCAGTCGTATGGCACGCCGAAACCCGCATGGAAAGCCGGGATCGCGGTCAGACCTGACCCTGCCGTCGAGGATCCATGGTAGCCATACTCGACCGAGATGAACTGGTCCTTTTGCGGCGTACCCGTGGCATGGTAGTAATAGCGAATGAAGCGGATCGTACTGTCTATCGCGTCGGAGCCGCCAAGCGTGAAATAGACATGGTTCAAATCGCCGGGCGCCAGTTCGGCAAGCCTGGCAGCAAGGCGAATGGCAGGCTCGGATCCTAGCCCGAAATATCCCGTCGCATAGGGAAGCTCTCTTAGCTGCTTTGCGGCTGCTTCAACGACGCTTTCCTGGCCGTATCCGATGTTTACACACCATAGACCGGCGAATCCGTCCAGCAGGGTTTTCCCGCTTGCATCGGTCACTGTTGCGCCCTTGGCGGATTTGAGCACCCGCACGCCCGTCTCCTCGTGGCTCCGATAGCATGAAAACGGGTGAACCAGATGTGCGCGATCGAGTTCGATCAGTGAGTTTGCCAGCATTTCTTCCTCCGATTCAGCGTAGTGCCTGACTGACGAGAGCATAAGTCCGGTGTGGTGTGGTTTCGTCCTTCAGCTCATCTGCGGTTCGTCGCATCATTATGCCACCGACGACGTGAGCCAGGCAGGACGGGTGAGCCATTCGCCGATATCTGTAGATTCGGTGTCGATACGGACAAACTCGCCCGCACTGTCGGCCAGCAGGAAGTCGATCAGGTTCGGTGCTTCGGAATTGCTTCTCGCCACCACCGGCCCACCAACCTGCCGCGACAGTTCGACAACACCGCTCAGATGCGCCATTGTCATCGTTTCCAGCGTGATCTGCTGCGCGGTCATGGTTCATTCCGGGCCTGAATTCTCCTAGGCCCAAGATAGGCTGCCGCGGACAGCAGTTCCTCCCGACCAGAACCTGAGCGATAGGCGTTTTGACTTTCCTTTGCCGCTGGCGCCGTATCTTATGCCGACGCACGGCTGAAAGGTCGCGCTCCCGCCGAAGCTCGAAACGAACTCAGGCGCAACTCTCTGCCAAAGCTCTCACGCAATACAAAACAATCTGCTTCAGGGCACATCGAATGCGGCGACTAGTCTTCTCGGTTCTCACTATGATCCTTGCTGTTAAAGGCACGCTGTGCCGACAGGATTGGAAGGATCGACGCTCATGACCCAGTTCAGACCGAAATACATCACCTTCGACTGCTACGGTACACTGACCAACTTCGACATGGCGGGCGCGGCGAGACGCGTATACGGCGCGCAGCTCTCTCCAGCTGGGATGGCGCAGTTCATCAGGGATTTCTCGGCCTATCGCCTCGATGAGGTTCTTGGCGCCTGGAAGCCGTACAGCGAGGTCGTGCACAATTCTGTGGAACGGACCTGCAAACGCAACGGCGTCGCATTCCGGCCCGAGGATGCCCAGCGCATCTATGCGGAAGTGCCGACATGGGGTCCGCACCCGGATGTCCCGGCGGGCCTGGCCAAGGTCGCCAAGGAAATCCCGCTGGTGATCCTGTCGAACTCCATGAAGAGCCTGATCATGTCGAACGTGGAAAAACTCGGCGCGCCGTTCCACATGGTCATCACGGCCGAGGAGACCGGCGCCTACAAGCCTTTGATGAAGGGCTTCGAATATATGTTCGAGAAGCTCGGCTGCGGCCCGGAGGACATTACGCACGTGTCGTCCTCATTTCGCTATGATCTCATGACCGCCTATGATCTCGGTATCAAGAGCAAGGTCTGGGTGAACCGCGGCCACGAGCCTGCAAACCCCTTCTACGAATATACCGAAATCAAGGATATCGGCGGTCTGGCCGGCGCCATCGGACTGGAGCCCGTTCGGGAATTCGCCTGAACGTCTGTTTGCTGGCGCAGTCGCGCCAGACTGAGGTGCTCCCAAAACGTTAATAATCACTGGTCGCAATAGAGAAAGGGGCGGTTTTCACCGCCCCTTTCTTTGTTGTTCCAACGCTTTAGGGGCTGCAAGTGTTTCCACCTGCTTGCAAGATAACTAGTTAAGCCCGCCAACATGAAGCGTCTTGACCTCGAGATATTCCTCGATGCCGAGCTGCGATCCTTCGCGCCCCACTCCTGACTGCTTGACACCGCCGAAAGGCGCAACCTCGGTCGAGATCATGCCTGTGTTGAGCCCGACCATACCGAACTCCAGCGCCTCGGCAACACGCCATGACCGTTGGAGGTTGTCGGTGTAGAAGTAGGCGGCAAGGCCGAACGGCGTACCGTTCGCGATGGCGATGGCCTCTTCCTCCGTCTCGAAGCGAAAAAGCGGCGCCACCGGACCGAACGTCTCTTCCGATGCCAGGAGCATCTCGGTAGTAGCCTCTCCCAGCACGACGGGCCGTGCATATTGCTTGCCCTCCGGCACCGTCTCGCTCTGGGCGATGATCTGCGCACCTTTCGCCTGTGCATCCGCGATGTGACGCTCGATCTTGTCGATCGCGGCCGCGTTGATCATCGGGCCGATCTCAGTGCCCTCGTCGGTCCCTGCGCCAACCCTCATCCGCGTGACGCGCTGGCTCAGCTTTTCGGCGAAAGCGGCGTAAACGCCTTCCTGCACGAGAATCCGGTTCGCGCAAACGCAGGTTTGACCGCCATTGCGGAACTTGGATGCGATCACCCCTTCAATTGCCTTATCCAGATCGGCGTCGTCAAAGACGATGAAGGGCGCGTTGCCGCCAAGCTCCAGGCTCAGCCGCTTGATGCTATCGGCCGCGCCACGCATGAGCAGCGCACCGACGCGGGTCGAACCGGTGAACGAGATCTTGCGCACCGTCTCGTTGGCCATCAGCTCTTTGCCGATCTCCGCCGGCATGCCGGTTACGATGTTGATAACGCCTGCCGGGATGCCGGCTCGGTCCGCCAGGACGCCGAGCGCGAGCGCCGAGAATGGCGTAAATTCCGACGGCTTGATGACAACCGTGCAACCTGCGGCCAGCGCCGGTGCTACTTTGCGCGTGATCATCGCGTTGGGGAAATTCCACGGCGTGATGATGGCGCAGACGCCGACGGGTTCTTTCAGCACCAGAATGCGGCGATCGGCCGTGGGTGACGGAATGGTCGAGCCACCGATCCGGCGCGCCTCCTCCGCAAACCATTTCACAAAAGATGCGCCGTAGCGGATTTCCGCCAACGCCTCGGCAAGCGGCTTGCCTTGTTCCAGCGTCAGCAGGAGCGCGAGATCCTGTTCGTGCTGGCGGATGAGGTCGTGCCAGCGCTCCAGAAATCCTGCACGCTCGGCATGGGTCCTTTTCTTCCAGCCTTTGAAGGCCTCAGCCGCAGCGTCGATTGCGGCTCTCGTCTCGTTCTCCGCCATTTCGGGAACGGTGCCGAGAACACTTTGGCTGGCAGGGTCAATGACATCGACCACGCCCTTCGTTTCCGCATCCCACCAGACACCGCCAATCAGCGCCTGCTGGCGGAAAAGGTCGGAATCGTTGAACATACCAATCTTCGTCATCGCATTCATGGTCTTTCCTCTGCTCTTTCAGGTTAATCCTGCCAGCACGGCCTGCGTGATTGTTTCAGTCCTGTCCTTGCCTGCGATCGTGCCAATCCCCCGCGCGGTTGCGGACTCGATCGCCGACATCACTTCTGCCGCAGCCTGCCCCTCACCCAGATGCCCGAGCATCATCGCACCGGACCAGATCGCGGCGATCGGATTGGCGACGCCGAGATGCGCGATGTCGGGCGCCGAACCATGGACCGGCTCGAACATGGAAGGCGCGCTGCGATCGGGATTGATATTGGCAGAGGCGGCATAACCCAGCCCGCCCTGGATGGCCGCTCCAATATCAGTGAGGATGTCGCCAAACAGGTTCGAGGCGACGATTACGTCGAGGCTTTCCGGCGCCAGCACCATGCGGGCAGCCATGGCGTCGATGTGGTAGTGCGAGACCTCTACATCGGAATAGTCTTTCGCTATCTCGCGCGTGACCTCATCCCAGAAAACCATGGAATGTTTCTGCGCGTTGGATTTGGTGACAGATGCCAGCTTCTTGCGGCGCGCCCGCGCCTGTTCGAAACCGAAACGCATGATCCGTTCGACACCCGCACGCGTGAAGATTGCTGTCTCAATCGCGACCTCATTGGCTGTGCCGGAATGGACGCGCCCGCCGGCGCCGGAATATTCGCCTTCCGTATTCTCGCGGATGCACAGGATGTCGAAACCATCGGAGCGGAGGGGCCCCTGAACGCCCGGCAACAGCCGGTGCGGTCGTATGTTGGCGTACTGCGTGTACCCTTTGCGGATCGGCAGGAGCAATCCGTGAAGCGATACTGAGTCGGGCACTTCTGCGGACCAGCCCACAGCGCCGAGATAGATCGCATCGAATTTTCGAAGTGTCTCGATGCCGTCTGACGGCATCATTGCACCGGTCTCCAGGTAGTAGGCGCACGACCATGGGAATCTTGTGTCAGCAAGGGCGAAACCGCCCCGCTTAGCCGCCGCCTGCAGCACCTGCCATGCCGCCTGCGTCACGTTCTTGCCGATGCCGTCGCCGGGGATGAGCGCTATCTTGTAGGTCTTCATTGATGGAGGTCCTCGTTCGCACTAGCGTCATCGGAACAATAGTGGATCGCCCGCCGCATTTTCGGTCGAGGATGAGCCGCCCGACGGCGTCGAATCGCGTCAGGCGGAACTTGGAAAGCCGATTGTTCTGGAACCGCCGCGCGCTCTATTCGGCCGGACCTTGAGCACTGAACTCAGTCATAAACGCTGACGTAGATCTTGCGTACGGTCTCGATCGTGCGCCAGACGCCGACGAAACCCGGCTTCATCACGAAACTGTCGCCGGCGCGGTAGGTCTTGGTCTCACCGCCCTTCTCCTCGATTTCGACGAGACCCGAAACGATGTGGCAGAACTCGTAGATAGTTCCCTTGATCGAATGCGTCTCGCCGGGCGTCGCTTCCCAGACGCCGGTCAGAACTTTCTCACCTTTTGAGGCATCCTGCGCCCAGGTCTTGAAGGATGGAGTGCCGGAAATGAGCCGCTCCGGAGCCGGTAATGCCTCCTTCGGCGCGAAGTCTGGAACTGTGTCGATCGTGATCAGAAGTGACATGTGATGTTTCCTGGTTAGTAGCCGAGTGTCCGATCGACGAGGCCGATCAGTTCTTCTCCGGCGCGGTGGCGCCGGATATTGTCCACGACGGATTGTGCCGCCGTATGCGGTTGCGTCACCGAGGCGATATGCGGCGTTATCATCACCTTCGGATGCGACCAGAGCGGATGGTCTTCCGGGAGCGGTTCTGGATCAGTGACATCAAGCATCGCCGCAGATACATGACCGATGTCGAGCGCGTTGATCAGCGCGGCCTGGTCTAGTTGCGGACCTCTGCCGACATGCAGCAGCTGCGCCCCGACGGGCAGTAAGTCGAAGAACTCTGCATCGAGCATGCCGTGCGTTTGTTCCGTGAGCGGGAGCAGGCAGACGAGAATATCCGTTTGCTTCAGAAAGCCCGCGAGTTGGTCCCTGCCGTGAAAACAGGCGACGTCCTCTATCCGCTTTTCGCTGCGGCTCCACCCGGCAAGCGGAAACTGGAACGGCTTCAAGCGCTCGATAGCCGCGCGGGCCAGCATGCCAAGGCCGAGGAAGCCAACCCGGCGTTCGGCCGCCTGTCGACCGGCAATCGGTTGCCAGAGGCACCTTTTCTGCTGCTCGAGATAGGCGGGCATCTGCCGGTGGAGCGCCAACACGCCGAGCGCGACGTATTCCTGCATCATGCGTATGATGCCATCCTCGACCATGCGCACCAGCTTCACATGGCTTGGCACCACGTCCTGCTTGAACTGGTCGACGCCCGCGCCGGTGGAAAACAGCACTTCCAGATTGCGGCAGCGCGAAATCTCGTCCGGCACCGTCCAGGTAATGAGATAGCGCACCTTCTCTGGCTCCATTTCATCGCCGGAATGGAGGAATTCCAGATCCGGGATCTGGCGCGCAAATATCTCGCGGAAGACCGCGGCACGCGCGGCATCGGAATTGAAAAGAAACGCCATGGTGACCGCCCCTTCCTTCAGGCCGCAAGAAGCGCGCCGAGCCCCTCGATCATCTTCCGGCAAGCGGCGAGTTCACCGATCTCGATATATTCGTCGGCACGATGGGCACGGCCGATATCGCCGGGGCCGCAAATGACCGCATCGATTCCGGCCTGCTGATAAAGCCCGGCCTCCGTACCGAAGCTGACGGCTGCCAGCGGCTCCTGCCCCGTCAGCTCCGTCATAACGGCCGCTAGATCCCTCCCATTCGCGGGCGCAAGGGCGGGATAGGAACTCAACTCGTGCCACGCCACATCGAAGCCACTGTCGCGCAGATCGAAAAGCCGGGCCTTGACCGGCTCAAGCAGGGAGGATGGAGAAACGCCGGGCACGGCACGCACCTCGACGTCAGCGGTGCAACGGTCGGGGATGATGTTGACGGCTTGTCCACCGGCGATGACGCCCACCTGCAAGGAAGAATATGGGGGCTCGAAATTATCATCGAACGGCCCGTCGGCGAGGGATTGGCCATAGGCCACGACGTGCGTGATGACACCGGCCATGGCGTGCACCGCATTGAGTCCGAGATCGGGGCGTGACGAATGGCCGGATCGCCCGATCACCTCGAGCCGTGCGGCCGCCTTCCCCTTGTGCGCGCGCACAGGCTGCATCCGGCTCGGCTCGCCGATAATCGCGCCAAGCGGCTTCTCGCATAAGCTCGGCAACGCCGCTAAGAGGTGCGGCACGCCACGGCAACCCGCCTCTTCGTCATAGGAGAACGCGAGATGAACTGGCTGTCGCAGATTCATCGCCAAAAGTTCGGGAAGCACGGCCAATGCGCAGGCGAGAAAGCCCTTCATGTCGGTGGTGCCGCGGCCGTAAAGCCTGCCGCCCTCGCGGCGCAGGACAAACGGATCCGAGCTCCATTCCGGCTCGCCGGCCGGCACGACATCCATATGTCCAGAGATGATATAGCCCCGAGCCTGGCGCGGGCCGATCGTGACGAAGAGGTTGGACCGGTCACCCTCGGGTCCGGGGAGAACTGTCACCTCGGCTCCTGCCGCCTGACAGTAGTCGCGGATCCAATCGACGATCGCGCTGTTTGGCGTGCCCACAACAGAGGGAAATGCAACCAGAGTCGCGAGGATTTCTTCCACGTTCATGGCGGTCGCTCTGCTTGCACACTATCACCGGTCGCGACCAGCCTACCCGTATGGAGAAGTGTTCCCTGCCGAATCGCGCCGTGCTTTGGCCGAAGATTGCGAAAAAGCACCTCAAACCAGCGAAACCTGCTGGCTTTCCCCTGTAAAGATGCTGCAAAAGAGGCCTGTCGCAAACATGGCAATCGGAGCCTTAGCACCGCGTGCCTTGCGCATTCGTTGAAGGACCGGATCGACTGAGATGCAGAGATCAGTACGCCTGAAATCCTTCGAACTGGTCGCGCGGGACATTGATGATGTCGACGTCAAGCTACTGCACGCGCTGTCGATCTCAGTCCGCTGGCCTCATCGGCCGAAGGATTGGGACTTTCTGCGCCGCGCCGGCCGCGGCATTGTTGCCGTTGATGGTATTGGACGCGTTTTCGGGAGCGCGATGTGGTTTCCCCACGGGGACGATTTCGCCACCATCGGCGTAGTGATCACAACGCCGCGCACGCAAGCGCAAGGAGGCGGCCGATGGCTCATGGACTTGGTGCTCGAGCAATGCGGCGATCGCAACTTGGCACTCAATGCTACCCATGCTGCCTATCCTCTTTATGTCTCACTCGGTTTCACGACCGAGGCGATCGTATACATGCGCCAGGGGGAGGTCCCACAGACACCCCCAACAATGCCGGCCCTGGACGGTCAATTGCAGGCGCTATCGAGCGACAGGCTGAAGGAGATCACGGCGTTGGATACGCGCGCGTTTGGGACAAACCGCGAGAGGCTGCTCGCGTTGCTCGCGGCCGATGCCTCAATCTGCACTTTGAGCCGTGGCGGCGAGATCGTCGGCTATTCCATGTGTCGCGAGTTCGGGCGTGGCCACGTGATCGGCCCCATGGTCGCGCGCAACGATCTAGACGCGGTCCATCTCACAGCCGTGCATCTGAAGGAACTGGCAGGACGGTTCGCCCGCGTCGATACGCGCGAGAAGGATGGCGTGTTTGCCGCGTTTCTCCAGCAGTGCGGCCTCGGCATCGCCGAGACCGTTACGACCATGTCCAAAGGGCACCGCTTTCTGAACCGGGAAGACAATGGGCCTTGGGTCTATGGATTGGCCGGCCACGCCTTGAGTTGAATGCAAGCACGCTGTCGCCTTCAACCAGCGGCCAGAGGATCAGGTCGATCAGTGCGCGCGTCGATCAACCGGCATAATTCGGTTGCCGTCACGCGGCCGGAACGGCTGCCGCTTCGAATCTGCTCCTAATCCCGGATTCGGTTTCCGCTGCCGGCATTATGACCGTCCGACGCCCATCCGCCACGCCATCCACGATGACATGGCCGATGCCGCGCGAGCACGGCTCGATGCGCGCGTTGAGGTGATAAATGTCCCGCAGCAGATCGGATGTGATGACGTCCGGCGATGACCCGCATGCGACCAGCCGGCCGTCCGCGATGACCATTGTCTGATCGCTGAAGCGCAGGGCGTGATTGAGGTCGTGCAGGGCGATCAGCACGACCATGCCTCGCGCCTGAGCAAGTTCCCGCATGAGACCGAGCACTTCCACCTGCCGCGACAGATCGAGTGCTGATGTCGGTTCGTCCATCAGCAGGACCTCGGGCTCACGCACAAGCGTTTGTGCCAGGCTGGCGAGTTGCCGCTGGCCGCCGGAAAGCTCGCCGATGTTGCGGAAAGCGATATCGGCGATGCCGAGCGCCGCCAGGGTCTCGTCGATGCGAGCCAGATCATCGTCGCTCACAGACCAGCCCATACCCTGCTTGCGGGCGAGCAACACTGACTCATAGACGGTGAGCACCGCGTTGGCGGACGTTTCCTGTGGCATGTAGCAGATGCCGCTCTTCCCGCGAATGGCCCCCTCGACATGCATTGCTCCCGGTCCGTGCAGGAGGCCGGCGATGCGCCTGAAGAGCGTCGACTTCCCGGCGGCATTCGGACCGATCACCGCCACGATGTCTCCGCCCTCGAACGCTGGCGTCGTCACATCCCGAAGCCGGAGGCTCGTGCCGTAGCGCGCGCCGAGCGCCTCGAGCCGGATCGTCACCATGAGCGCCTCGTGCTAGACAGGATGAGCGAGATGAAGAACGGGATGCCAATGAGTGAGGTGACGATGCCGATCGGGAAGACCGTCCCCGGGATAAGCGACTTGCTGACGACCGAACTGGCCGACAGGATGAGCGCACCCGACAGGGCCGAGGCGGGCAGGAAGAAGCGTTGGTCCTCGCCGATGACCATGCGCGCGATGTGCGGGCCCACAAGTCCGATAAAGCCTATGGTGCCGACGAAGGCAACGGGGATGGCGGCGAGAAGGCTCACCAGAATCAGCGTCTCAAGCCGCAGGCGGCCGACCTTGACGCCGAAGCTGGCCGCCTTGTCCTCACCAAGCCTCAACGCCGTCAGCGCCCAGGTGCGCCGGGCGAAAATGGGTAAGACTGCGAGGAGAATGAATGTGGTGACTGCAAGCTTGGGCCAGGTGGCCTTGGTGAGGCTGCCCATTGTCCAGAAGACGACCGCCGCCAGCGCTTCCGCCGACGCGAAAAACTGGACGAGCGCGAGCAGCGCATTGAAGGTGAAAACCAGCGCGATGCCGAGCAGCACGATGGTCTCCGCGCTGACGCCGCGCTTTACGCTCAGCACGTGAATGAGGAAGGCCGCCAGCATCGCCATCACAAAGGCGTTGATCGGCACTACATATTCGACTGCGGCGGGGATAAGCCTCACCCCGAAGGCAAGTGCAAGCGCGGCGCCGAAGCTCGCGGCGGCGGATATGCCGAGCGTGAAGGGGCTCGCCAGCGGGTTGTTGAGGATGGTCTGCATCTGTGCGCCGGCCACGGCGAGCGCCGCCCCGACGACGATGGCCATCAGGGCTACCGGCATGCGGATGTCCCAGAGCACCACGCGCACCTGCTGCGGCACCGTGTCGGGAAACACAAGCGCCCGCACGACCTCGGCAAGTCCGTAGCGGGCGGGACCGACCGCAAGGTCGACGCACAGGCTGAAGAGCAGGGCAGCGCCGAGGCCGGCAAGGATCAACTGCCGCCGCCAGACGAGAGCGCGGTAACGCCCTCGTCCATCGGTGCTGTCGAGCGCGGTGCTGATGGCCGTCGATTCAATCGACATCGGTCAGCGAGACCCAGTGGCCGGGCCTGTATGCCACGGGCAGGAATTTCTCGTGCAACTCCCTGAAGGTCGCCTCGGGATCGAGATCGGCGAAAAGATCCGGATGCAGCCACTTCGCCATCTGCTGGATGGCGACGAACTGATAGGGGCTGTTGTAGAACTGATGCCAGATGGCATGCACGGCGCCGTCCTCGACGGCCTTCACGCCGGTCAGCGCCGGCCGCTCGGTCAGCGCCTTCAGCTTGCGCAGCGCCTCTGCCTCATCACGGCCGGGGCCGACGCCGACCCAGGCACCGCCCGGCACATAGGCTTCCCACGAGCCGCCGGTGACGATGATCTGATCCGGGTCGGAGGCGATGATTTGTTCGGGATTGAGTGTGCCGAACGTGCCGGGGATGATGTCATTGGCGATGTTGTCGCCGCCCGCCATCTCGACGAACTTGCCGAAATTGTCGTCGCCGAAGCTCATGCAGCAATCGTCCGAATAGCCGCCGGCGCGTTCGATGAAGACCTTGGGCCTTTCCGGCTTGGCCTTCTCGATGACGTCGGTAACGCGCGCGATCTCGGCGGCGCGCCAGGTGATGAATTCCTCGGCGCGCTCCTCCTTGCCGAACAGCTTGCCGAACAGGCGCGTGCTGGGTTCGGTGTTGGTAAAGGGACGCTCGCGGAAATCGACATAGACCAACGGAATGCCGGCGGCGGCGAGCTTCTCGATATATTTGGCGTCTTCCGTGGCCTGCTTCGACTCGATGTTCATCAGGATGACGTCGGGCTTGAGCGACACCGCCTGCTCGACCTCGAAAGTGCCGTCCTTGAAACCGCCGAAGGTGGGGATCTCCGCCATCCTGGGGAATTTTTCGAGATAGGCGGCGTAGTTGTCCGGATCCGCTTGGCTAAAATCCTCGCGCCAGCCAGCGATGCGCTTGAACGGGTCCTCGGTGTCGAGCGCCGCGACGAGATAGACCTGCCGGCCCTCACCTAGGATTACCCTCTCGACCGGGACGTTCACCTCGACCTGGCGGCCCGTGATGTCAGTCACTGCAACCATTTCGGCCCTGGCGGCCAGCGTCATCGACAGGGCGACGATAGCGGCCGCCATCGTCCCTGCTGGGACCTTTCCGAAATTCATCGCGCCCTCTCTTGAAGTGGATTAGCCAGAGGTGCCTTATAAAAGATGACTTCAATTCTCAAGAAATATCTTTTAGAGCAATTCCAGACTGGTACGACGACAAGGGGTCTGGAATGGCGGGCGAGCCCAATTATTCGCTGCGGGACGAGATACGCGACTATTGGTCGACGCGCGCCGAAACATTCGACCTTTCGGTGGGGCATGAAATCTTCTCACAGCGGGAACGCATGGCCTGGCACAGGCTGATGCTCAAGCACTTGGGCCCCGGGGATGGGCGTCGCGCGCTCGACCTCGCTTGCGGCACCGGGGTTGTATCCCATCTCATGCACGACCTGGGTTATGCCGTGACCGGGCTCGATTGGTCAGAGGCCATGCTTGCCCGCGCGCGTGCAAAGGCGACGCAGAGGGAAAGCGGCATCCGGTTTCTGATCGGCGACGCCGAGCGCACCCTTGAAAAAGGAGAAAGCTACGACGTCCTCGTCACCCGTCATCTCGTCTGGACGTTGGTGGATCCGCGAGCGGCGTTCGCCGAATGGTTCTCGCTGCTCAAGCCTGGCGGACGGCTGCTGATCATTGATGGTGATTTCGTCAGTAGGACCTGGGTAACCCCTCTGCGACAAGTCCTGGAAAGGGCTGTTGGCCGGACAGTCGGGCCAGTCCACGGAGTGGATCAGGCGATGGTGGGCCGCCATCGCAGCATCCTGTCACGGCTCCACTTTTCGCACGGCGCCAAAGCGGACGAGGTCTGCGCGCTTCTCGTCGAGGCTGGCTTCGAAATACCTGTGGTCGACACCCGGCTCGGCGCGATTCATCGCGCGCAGGCGCGGCACATGAACTTCCTCAAGGTCCTGGAACGGTCGATGCAACATCGCTACGCGATCTGCGTGACGAAGCCGGCCTTGCGCATGGGTTCGCCGACATGCTGACCAGCATCGGGCATCGTGCTCCGGAGGCCGGTGGCGCCAGCCCCCAGCTACTCGGTGCCGCCTGATCTACGGCATGGGCTATTCGGGGCATGGCGCGCAATTATCGACGCTGATCGGAAGTGTTTTAGCAGACATTGCAATGGGCCGCACGGATACCAATCCAATCGATGGCATGCACTGGAATGCAGTCCCGCTGCATACCGGCAGGCCGTGGTTCCTGCCGATGGTAGGCACCTATTATCGGCTAAAGGACATGCTAACTTGATTCCATCGAGAGGCCCCAATATGGCCGACCGACACCGCCAACAGAAGGATTCATCGTATCGGCACCTCTCGCTCTTGACCGGCCTCAAGGGACTCCAAAGGGATTCCCAAGATTTCAGTCGGTACCCGCAAGGAATGGAACAAGATCGCGAAGCACGGCTTCCGGCGCCTCTTCCGGAACGATGTGGCCACTACCTTTCACGACGACGCCGCGCAGTTGTTCTGTCACGTCGACGAGGATCGCGCGCGATCCGTCGCCGGCGGAAAACTCCCCGCCCATCGCCAGAACCGGCATCTTCAGTCGAGTTTTCCGGCGCTCCGTGTTCTGGGCGATCGTTTCCGGGATAGCTCGATAGTATGAAAAGCCCGCCCTGAGGGCGCCCGGGCTTGAATAGGCGGCGATGTAGGTGTCAACCGCGACCGCCTCGCGCTGAACCGACCACTGTTCGAACATCCAGGTGAGATATTGCGCCTCGCGACCCTGGATCAGCATCTCTGGGAGGTCAGAGAGCTGGTTGAACATGAAATGCCAGCGGAACTTGAGTTTCTCGACAGGGCCGAAGATTTCGGCATTTGGGGCGATCCCCGGAATGCTCGCATCCATGAGAGCGACGCGCTCCACCGCATCCGGGAAATCGGCTGCGAGCGCGTAGCCGATCCACTTGCCGATGTCGTGGCCAACGACCTGAAACCGCGCATATCCGAGCAAACGCATCAAGCCGTGCAGATCCGCCGCTGCGGTCGCGGTATCATATCCTCGAGCCGGCCGGCTCGACTGCCCGATGCCGCGGGGATCGACCGCGATAGCCTTGAAACCCGCCTCGGCGAGGCCTTTCATGACATGCCGCCAGACATACCAGGTCTGGGGCCAGCCGGGGATGAGCAGGACCGGCAGTCCATCGCCGACCGAAACATGGTGCAGGCGAACGTCGCCGACCTCGCTGTAGCCGTGAACGAAGCCGGCCTCAGAGTCATTCTCTACAGTTGTGCGTTGCATGACTTCCTCCTACACGCCCAGCCCGAGCATCCGGCGATTGGCATCCCGATCGGCACCCGTTCCGGCGAAGTCGTCGAAGACCTCGTCGGTGACCCTGATGATGTGGTCACGGATGAACGCAGCACCTTCGGCAGCTCCATCTTCCTGATTCTTCAGGCAGCATTCCCATTCCAGAACCGCCCAGCCTTCGAACCCGTATTGCGCGAGTTTTGAGAAGATCGGTCGGAACGCGACCTGGCCATCTCCCAGCGAGCGGAAGCGGCCCGCCCGGTCAGTCCAGCCCCGATATCCGCCGTAGACGCCTTGTCGACCGGTCGGATTGAACTCCGCGTCCTTGACGTGAAACATCCGGATGCGCTCGTGGTAAATGTCGATGTAGTCCAGGTATTTCAGTTGTTGCAGCAGCAGGTGGCTCGGATCGTAAAGGATGTTGCAGCGCCGATGGCCTCCGACCTTTTCGAGGAACATTTCGAAGGTTTCGCCGTCATGCAGGTCTTCGCTCGGGTGAATTTCGTAGCAGAGGTCGATGCCTGATTCCTCGCAAGCGTCCAGGATTGGCAACCATCGCTTCGCCATTTCTTCGAATGCAATGTCTACGATCCCTTCCGGACGCTGAGGAAAAGGGAAAAAATAGGGCCACAGTAGCGCTCCCGAGAATGTTCCCATCGCGCTAAGCCCGAGCCTCCTGGAAGCCCTTGCCGCTAGGTTCACCTGCTGCACGGCCCACGCGCTTCGCTCGTTGGGCTTCCCGCGCAGAGCTTCTGGGGCAAAGCCGTCGCACATCGCGTCATAGGCCGGGTGCACGGCGACGAGTTGCCCAAAAAGATGGGTCGCGAGTTCCGTGATGACGATGCCACGCCCAGCGAGCATACCCTTGATGTCGTCGCAATAGGCCTGGCTTTCCGCCGCCTTTTCCACGTCGAACAGCCTCCGATCCCAAGCCGGTATTTGGACACCCTTGAAGCCGAGATTGGCGCACCAGTCGGCAATGCCCTCGAGGCTGTTGAATGGTGCGGCATCGGCACTGAATTGGGCGAGCATCAGGCCAGGCCCCTTCATCGTGTTCATATCATGGTCTCCTCGTGCACTTTGTTTGTCGATCGATAAACAATCGCTTGCGCTGCCGAGTCAATCCTATTATTGGTCGCTCGCTCAAGAATAGACGAATAGATTGATTGCGAAGCAATCGGTCACGCTTTGGGAGGAAGCCGTGTCCTTGATCTATGAGCTTCACTACGGCTCGTTCGGCCATGTGAGCGTATTGGAGCTTTCGGATCCGCTAGCCGAGCACGCGCACTCGATGGCCAATCTCAGCGTCTGGCTCGAAGGGGACCCGGTCGAGCTAAGTGTAGCGTCGAAACGCGGCGGGTTCGATCAAGATCGGGCTACGCTCATCGCGCCGTTTGTATCTCATAGCGTCTCGCTACCTCAGGGAGGCCGCGCTAAGACGCTGTCATTCTACCTTGACCGGCGCTGGCTGGGGACCATTCTCGCTGGGGCCGATCCGACGAGCCGTTTTACGACGGTCGAACTGAAGCTCGACCGGACAAGCCAGGCCCTTGCCGCCGGGATTGGGCGCGACCTCGCCGGCGGCAACGGTCTCCAGATCGACGCACGTATGGAAGCACTGCTGCTCGGCTTGCTTGGCGCCGCGAAGGGCGGACGAGACAGTGCCGACGGAAGGCCCCCGCTCGATTTTCGCCTGTCAAACGCCATCCGCTTGATGCAGGCCGATATCGCCCGCGAGCATTCGCTTAACGAGATCGCTCGCCACGCCGGGATGTCGCGGGCCCGTTTCTTTTCGATGTTCCGCGACCACATGGATCTCACACCAGGTACGTACTGGAACACCTTGCGCATCGAGCACGCTATTTCGATCATGAGACAGCAAGGAATGAACCTCACCCGGCTAGCCGGCGATCTGGGCTTCGATGCCCAAGGGAATTTTTCACGATTCTTCCGCCAGCAAACCGGCGTAGCGCCGAAGCAGTACCGCCGCGCAATGCGGCAAGCGATTTCCAGTAAGAAACGAGTGACAATCGAGACACATGCATGAAACTGCTTCGCTACGGGCCTGCCGGCGCCGAACGTCCCGGACTGCTGGATCGGGAAGGGCGAATTCGCGATCTGGGAGGAATTGTCCAGGACATCGCGGGGACGGCTCTGGCGCTGCCCTCGCTGGAGCGCATTGCCGCATTGGATCCCGAGACCCTGCCTCTCGCAGAGGGGAATCCACGTATAGGGCCATGTGAGATGTGCGGCTACTGCACGACTTGCTCGTATCGGCAGGCGACCAATTCGCTCTCCGCTATGCCGGCCTTCATGCCGTCGCCGCATGCCGCTTGGAGCGCGGTTATCGTCTTATGGGCATCGATATCGGCGCCGAGGACACCCCGATCGAGGCCGGCCTGGGCTTGGCTGTCGGTTGGAGCAAGCCAGACGATTTCATAGGGCGCCATATCGTGGAGGCCCCAGCGAGGCAAGGCGCCGCGCTCGCGCCTGCTTCAGTTCTCTCTTGGCGGCGCCGATAGCGCGCCAATTCTGATCGGCAATGAGGTGATCTGGCGCGACGACGAGCGTGTCGGCACCATTATGGACTTTGGTGGGCCCGGAGGGTGCTTGGAAAGTCAGAAATATCAAAGGCTTATTCGACAGTGGGACTGTGTTGCGTTACTATGCTTTCCAATGTTTTCCGGTTATTTTGTCCCACCTTCTGATGCCGATTGCGTTCATTCGCCCACGAACGAGTGACATCCGCCTAGCTCAAGAGTTTCGGGGCCTGAGCAGGAATGATGCACCATTTCGAGACGTTCGAATTGGCGATTGGCATTGCAGTTTCATCCTAGACCAAGACTAGTTCTGCCAAGTTAGCGTCACCGCCTCCCGTTGCACCCGCTGCCAATCTGCCTCGGTCAATTTCCGATTCCACAAGCGTCGTTCCTGAATGAGCGTTCAGCCTTCCTAGTGGCAATTAGCCAGCGACACGTTGACCGTTCTCGTCATGCGCAGGTGAAATCTACGTCCGACCATAAACGTCGTCGAAGCGCACGATATCATCCTCGCCGAGATAGTCGCCGCTCTGCACTTCAATGATCACAAGGTCGATTCTGCCAGGGTTTTCCAGCCGATGCGTATGGCCGCAAGGGATGTAGGTCGACTCGTTGGTCGCCAGGAACAGCTCCCGGTCGCCGTTGACTATTTTCGCAGACCCGCTGACCACCACCCAGTGCTCGGAGCGATGGTAGTGCATTTGCAGGCTCAAACGTCTACCGGGCTTCACCTCGATGCGTTTGATTTTGAAGCGCTCGCCTTCCTCTAGAACCGTATAAGTACCCCATGGCCGGTGTACGGTGCTAGGGACCAGATGAGCTTCATGTCCGGAAGCCTTGAGGCCCTCGAACAGCTTCTTAACGTCCTGAACGCGGTCGCGGGATGCGACGAGCAAAGCATCCGGGGAATCCACGATCACCAGATCGCTGACGCCGACCGTTCCGATGACGCGCTTGTCGGAGCTCACGTAGCTGCCGGTCGTGTCGACCATGTGAACATCGCCGCGGATCCTGTTCCCGCTTTCGTCGGGGACGATCAAATCGGCCATTGCGTTCCAGGATCCAATGTCGTTCCAACCCATGTCGCAGGGAACCACGGCAAGTTTATTCGTCTTCTCCATGACAGCGTGGTCGAGCGAGATTCGCGGCGCGGAGCCGAAATGCTCAGGCGCGAGTTCGATTTTGGCAAAGCCATCGCCTTGACTGAACCGGCCGTTCTCGTAGCTGTCGGAGACGGCCTGGATCACCGCGGGGCAATGCGATGCCATCTCGTCGAGCATGGTTTGTGCGCTAAAGCAGAAAATGCCGGCATTCCAGAAGAAGCGCTTGGACGCGACATAGGCTTTGGCTGTGTCCAGATCCGGTTTTTCAACGAAACGGACGACTTTCTCACCATCCGCTTCGATATAGCCGAATGCGGTGTCCGGTCTGGTTGGGGTGATGCCCAATGTGGCGATCCGCCCGAGCTTCGCATGTTCGATGGCCCGGCCCATGACGTCTAAAAATGCAGGCAGGTTTCCAACCATGTGATCGGCCGGGAAGACGCATAGAATTGCGTCAGTGCCTTGCGTTGCCCGGGCATGAATGGCGGCTGCCGCCACGGCGGCGGCCGTATCGCGGCCTTCAGGCTCGAGCAGAAAGGTGCGCGGCAGGACCACGGAATCCAGTTCGTCAAAGTCGTCCTTCGTAACGAAGAGGTGTTCGCCGGATATCACACCGACGAGTTCCACTACGCCCTCTATCGAAGCGGCGCGCAGCACAGTGTGCTGAATGAGAGAATGTCCATCGGCTACTTTGAGGAAAGGTTTGGGGTGCGATTGCCTCGAAGCGGGCCATAGCCGCGATCCGGCTCCACCGCTGATAATGACAGGAACCACTTTCATTAAACAACCTCGATTTCGTCTCTGGACGTCATTGCCCGCGCCCTTAGCGTCAGCGTCACGACCGCCGTCGCTCTGGGATGGTCTTGCGGCGCTCCGAGTAACAGCGAAGTTCTGGCGCGTTGCCGGACGGCCGCAGATGAATGATCTCGTCATTCTGTATTCGTGCCCTAAGGCCGTCGGTTTTCATCGACGTCGGCAACAGTCCCGAATGGAGCCAAGAACTGCTGCAGTGTGTCCGGATCCTCGAGCCTGCGGACCAAGCTGAGCAGCTGCGGGACATTTAGCGTATGCCATGGCCCGCCTCTCGTGGACTGCGGTCGATGTCTCTATGCCTGTTCGTTGCATCTGCCGAATTGTCCAGATAGCGGGTCCTAATCAAGATGAGAGATTCTTTGGCTGCCTTCTATCAAAATCAAACGACTTGGGTCCTTCAGATTGAACTCAATTACCCGCGGTACGAAAAGGCGTGCATATCGTGTAAAGGCGCTCGTCGGAGGAAACCGAATTACGGTATCGCAGCGCCCGAGAAGATACATCTCAACGAGGGCGGAAATTCCGCCGTCAATCCCGAGTGCTGCAGTGTGCAAGGGGCCATCTTGATCGGATCGGAAACGCTTGGGGACGGTGAGAAGATCGGGAAACCTGGCCGACAGGTGATCCAGGATCTGCGCGCTGTCCGTGCACAAGAACAGCCGCACAGGCTTGGGGTGCGGTAACGCTTTAGCCTTATCAACCGCAGTGCACACTTGTCGAACGGCGAACTCCGGATCGGCCCAGTAGGGCGCATGGTCCATGATGTCTTCACCGTTACCATGTCGAACATGAACCCCGATGATGCTGTGCCCCTCAAAACATTCTTGGTAAATGGCATCTATGCGTGTTTGAATTTCAGACCGAGGCTTGACACTCTGGAAGACCTGCCGCTCGGCATCCTCATCGCAGCGCCACATCAAACAAGCGTCACACACTACTGTGTTCGCTTCGACATCGTGTTCGGCCTGAAAGAGCTCGCCCAACGCGTCGCGCTCTTGGAAAATCTGCTCATCTGGGCGGTAAAGGCAGTCGATCGCTGGCCTATTCCACCACTCCGGGAAGAAGGGACCCGGGAAGGAAAAGTCGTTGATCCGGTCGTCGCAAATAGCCGGTACGCCAGCGATGTCATTGATCGGTTGGAAGAACACCGGAAAGGCATTTGTGAAGGGTTGGTCGAGATAGCAGGACCCGCGCCAGTCGACGGCGAGCGTTCGTCCCGACCGCTGAGCGTAGCGCCAAGCGGCCGCCAGCGACCACAGACAATCACCGAACCCCGTACGCCTCTGAGAGACGACGAACCGGCGCTTTACCAATCCACTGACCTGCATTTTCGGAAATCTCGTTTCAGAGACGAGGTTGCATCTGACTTGGGATCTCTTAATCGATACTAGTCGACCGTTACGCCGGGCGATTTGGTAGAGGCTGCGCCGTGGGGCAGAGAGCTCCGTCAGCACTGCCTATCCTTATCTCTGTGACGCTCGCAAATCTTGACGCCGGTACACTCGCTCCGGTTTAAATTCAGCGTTCTCTAATGCGCCCGGCGACATGTGTAAAATTGATTGCGTGGATGTGGCCCATCCATGTGTTGGATACTAAGGCGTTCCTTGACTATGAGCTCTGCTGACGTGGGGCCGCGCCTTGCTAAGCGAAACAGCCGGTCGAGGCAGTCCACAAAGTCCCTTTTTCAAGTCCAATTCTTAACTGCCTCAACCTAACATGGCATTTGCGGGGCGTTTCCTGAAGGACGGATGTGCAGGACCCGCCAGCCGTCGAATGTCAGGCGCAGGCCATCCACGTCATTTATGGCCATCATGGCGTCCGGTCCCATCGAAAGATGCGACACGGCGCCCTCTGACGCTTTCAAGTGCGCCAACATGGCGCAACTCCTGCCGGATAGCTTTCGATCCGGCTGGACTGAGCGACTGGCACGCGATGCTGTGCGACGACGGCCGAGAGAGGAATTTTGGCGTCTGCAACCATGTGGAGGATCGTTCCGACGGTTCTGCTGGTTCTGGGTGTCGGAGCCGACACCTGTGCGAACCCGCTTTCGTCCGTTTTCGAAAGGCCCTTGAGGTTCATGACCCTGTTGTTCGCCGAGATCACCCGCCAGTTCAGCGATCCAGGTGAAGATCGGCACGCTTGTTGATGCGGCGATCATCGCCTCGGCCAGCGAAGACGATGAAGAGGGCCAGGGTCAAGCACAAGGGCCGACCAGCGTTTCATTGCTTCAAAGCCCATTTCGGTGCCTACGCCGATACGGCCCTTGTCGAGGAGATCGCCGTCACGGCGCCCACACCGAGGACGGCAACGCCGTTCCTGATGCTCTGCCCGACAATCCCGGCGAAGGGTTTGCCGACAGCGCCTACCCAGGCAATCATCTCGGCGACGCGGTGCGCGCCAAGCGTGGAAGGCCGCGCATCATCGCAACCGCTATGTGGGGGCGCGACGAGGCCGAAAGCTCGACGCCTGGAACCACCGATCCACAGAATTTGTAGTCGGATCGAGAAGATCTTCGGTACCTGGAAACGAAGCTACGACCTTCGCCGGATGCGATGGCGAGGGCTGGCAAAGGCAGCCGTTCAAATCCGCCGCACTGCGAATCGCCTACGTATGAAACACAGTTTGATGGTCGCTTCGTCCCCCATCGTTGAAGCTCGTTGAAGCCCAGCCACCGTTTTCCGGCTCGCCGCCCGAAATTCATGGAGGTCAATACGTAATGCCTTACCCGCGCTTTTCGCCGCCGTCTCAGATGTGCGGTTCGCCCGAAGCCGCCCACTGACACGAACTTTGTCTTCGCGCGGAGGGAAACCTAGCACCCACGGTTGTGCCGCCGATGGTGCCGCGCTGCGCTGTCAAACAATCCACTTTATGGATGCACCTCATCCAAACAATCGATTTCACGGATCAAAACAATTTCCATTAGAAGACGCTGAAGCAGGCAAAGATTACCTGGTTAGCGCAAAGCAGCCCGCATGTGCGACTTAGGCAGGTTAGCGGCGAGACTCTGTTTTGCTATGCCTCGAAGCAGGAGCAGGAGCAGGTGTGCTCGCTGGCTGACACTGTCAATGACGAGCTCCGCACCGCATCTGTCGAAGTCCTACCATAGGCTATGGGGCGGGCCGCAGTTTGCTGGCGGTGTGGCGAGCCAGATTCGAAACTTCAACTATAATAGAGCAGGAAGAAAATGGGCGAGAACAGGAAAGTTGCTCTGGTTACGGGCATAACGGGACAGGATGGTGCCTATCTTACCCGTCTTCTGCTGGAAAAAGGCTACATCGTTCATGGGATTAAGCGACGTTCCTCTTCCTTCAACACGGGTCGCATCGAAGACATCTACCAAGACCCGCACGATCCCGATCCGCGCCTAATTTTGCATTACGGTGACCTCACTGATGCGACCAATCTCATCCGAGTAGTTCAGGAATCCCAGCCAGACGAGATTTACAACTTGGCCGCTCAGAGCCATGTCCAGGTGTCGTTCGAAACGCCGGAATACACAGCAAACGCCGACGGTATCGGAACATTGCGACTTCTTGAGGCGATCCGCCTCCTCGGTCTGAAGGACAAGACCCGCTTCTATCAGGCCTCGACTTCAGAGCTCTACGGCCTCGTGCAATCCGTACCGCAGAACGAAACAACGCCCTTTTATCCGCGCAGCCCTTACGCCGCCGCCAAGCTCTACGCCTACTGGATCGTGGTCAACTATCGCGAGGGCTATGGTATCCACGCTTCCAACGGCATTCTCTTTAATCATGAAAGCCCACTGCGCGGCGAAACTTTTGTGACGCGCAAGATCACCCGCGCCGCCGCTGCTATCTACCTCGGCAAGCAGGACAAGCTTTATCTCGGCAATCTCGATGCTCAACGCGATTGGGGCCATGCGCGTGAGTACGTGCGTGGTATGTGGATGATGATGCAGCAGGATCAACCGGATGATTACGTGCTGGCGACGGGCAAGACGACCCCTGTCCGCCAATTCGTCGAATGGGTTTTCGAAGATGTCGGCGTCGAGCTCGAATGGCGTGGTGAGGGAGTCGACGAAAAGGGCTATGATGTCGAGACCGGCAGATGCCTGGTCCAAGTAGACCCACGCTACTTCCGCCCCACGGAAGTCGATCTTCTCCTGGGCGACGCCACCAAGGCGAAGGAGAAGCTCGGCTGGATGCATGAGACATCCGTGCGCGAGCTCGCCGCGGAAATGGTGCGGGAAGACCTCAAGGTCATGCAGACATCGGTAATAATGAAGGAAGCATAATGTACGATCTGAAGGGAAAAAGCCGTAGTGGGTCGCGGGCAACAAGGGTATGGTGGGTAGCGCTGTTGTACGCCGCCTCGGCGTCTGAAGACTGCAAAGTTGTTGCCGCGGAAAGCGGTAGTTCCGTTACCGACCCATAACCAACCGGCAGTCTGTAGTTGATTGGTCCACAGCGGAACCTGCGGCGCGACAATGAAGCTGTGAGCGTTGCGTCAATTAAAATGAGAATGCTGGCGGGTTGGAACGCAGGCAGGGCGTAGCCCGACTGGAGTTGGACGGCCGGAGCACATCCACGAGCTGACGCCTGGGACCCGTTCTGGCTCTAGCCTCGTAACCGACCCGGGCGGCACGGCCAACCGCTCCCTGTCCGCCGGCGAGTCAGCTTAGGGGCGCTACTTGCTCGTTGGGACGAGACCAACGACCGCTTCCCACGTCGGCCGGACCATCCATTGCCTCATCACTCATCTGAAGTATGAACACGCCAACCGACCGCGTGCGTCGTCAGTATCAGTGGGGGGCAAATTCGCCGGGAACAACTTTTATTCTGGAAACAACCGGCATGCTCATCTGCCGAAAGACGTCTGGCGGACTGAGCCCATTGAAAGTTGATAAGGCACATGGGCGCCACATCGCGCGGGATCAAGCTTCGAAGAAGGCGCGTAGCGCGGACTTCCGAACCGTTCAAAGTCATGAAGCAATCGAGGGCGCCGCGATTGCCCCGGAAAGATATTCCTTCGCGGTAGCTCGCAAGCGATCGGCGTGGTCATAGATTTCGTCGAGCGAGTCGATCTTAACCTTCTCTTCCTTCTCACAATCGAAAAGCCCAAGATATTTAACCGACCTGTTAAACCACAGCCGAGCCAAGGGCTTACGGTTGTTGTTGTCGACCAGGATCCCGCAATAGCTTTTCTGATCGCGCATGATCACCCTGGCTGGCTTTAAAAGGTCCCGGACGATTGCCCGCACAACCATGAAGCCCTCTCGCTCGTCCTCAGTGGTCACAACCTCTTCTTCGGCGCCAAGTCCGTCGGCGCCAATTTCTGAAACCTCAGTCTCGGCCAACGCTGTGGAAAGACGTGACTGAACGGATTCTCGAACGATCTCGCGAAAAGCCGCTTTGACCATGGGTGTGAATTGCTCCTTCACCTGGGCGGTGAACCGTCCTTGGTAAAGGCCGCCAGTCACCATCCGCACAAAATCCTCTGGTGGATTCTCCATCACGCTTCCAATTTCTTTCTTGATCGCCGATGTATATTTCAAGCGGTGAGCGGATTGCAGAATCCCATCCACATTGAAATCCGCTTTCGCGAATTTCTTCAACTCGGAGATCAATTGCCCCTGTAGGTCCGAAAGATCGAACGTGAGGAACGGTCGGTCATCGAGCTTGTTTGGTGCAACTAAGTCCGTATGAAAATGGAACGCGCGACCGTTCGTCAAAATGGCGAATTTTGCGTTAGTGACGGAAAAATACCTGTATAACTGCGCGAGATGTACTCGATCAAGAACTGTGGTTATCGGTTTGCATTCAATAAGAATCCTGATTTCCCCGTCAATTTTTATGGCGTAGTCAACTTTCTCGCCCTTCTTCCCCACTGCGTCGGCACAAAATTCAGGGATGACCTCGTCAGGATTGAAAACGTCGTAATCTAACGCTGAGAGAAAGGGCAGTACTATCGCTGTCTTTAAGGCCTCCTCTGTAAGCATTGCGCTCGAATGCGTCTTGATGCGATCAGCAAGAACGCGAAGTTTTTCTTCAACACTCATGAGCCCCTCCCCCAAATTGAGATAGGTAAGATCGTGCAAAAATTCCGTTTGCGCAAGTCAATGTAATCTGGCCTCTTAGAAAGAGGCGAATGCCACATCGCGCATACAAGGTCGCTCAACGATTTGCGATGGCCGGTTTGACGTGCACGGTCCGATATCGACATGCTGAGGAGGCTACCCGGCTCGTCAAGACGGAATGCCGTGCGACCAACCGATGTGTTCAAAATGGCTGTGAGGTCGAGCACGCAGCGCGGAATCCGGCGACGTATGCCCGAGCCCTACACGACTGACCCATCCGACTGGGTACAAAGCCTCTCAGGGGCTCTTAGGTCTTAATATTCTTGTGAAATGAGACGCTGTACTGTGGACCTCAAGCTAAGCTTCATGTGAAAACCCGCGTGCGGGCCATTGTTTTCGTTTGATTGAACCCTTCGTTACCCTTAAACTTTGACGTATGAAGTTCGTAAAACACAACATACGTCGGCCACCTGACCCTGCCGGTATCTTACAGCTCTGGATCAGGCTGTTGCAAAGGGAGCACTCGGGAAACCTGTTTCTTTCGATCTATTTCTTGAAATCCTTTGGGAATGTGGTTCGATCCACGAACAAGCGTATGTCGACCATCTGAAGGCCTCCGTTTCTCCGGTCAGGGTCGGTCACAAGCTGACCATTGAGCACAATCAGCATAGTGACTCGCACGGAAGGCCATCGCTGTCGCGGTCCAGCTTCCCGCCCCAGGAGCAGTTGTTCAAATACCAATTTGCCTCGTCACATGAACTGATCTGAGGGCATGTTCGGCGGGGTTGGCAGGACCAACTTTGCGCAAGAGCATGCGGGCTGACCAGGCCTAGTGGTGGCTTGCTGGGCGAATGTTCGGCCTCCCGGTGGTTAGTGCGCCAGTCCCAAGGCGCTTGAAAAACTCCGATCCAGATGCCGCGCTTTGAAGCCTTTGCCGCAGCCTGTTGCGAGGCATAGGCTCCACTGCTGTATTTCGGCCAATCGAGCGCATGACCGTTCTCGACCAACCAGCCAGCAACGCTAACCGCGTCCACACGAGTACAGCTGCCAACGTAACGGCCATATCGATCCCAACTGACGAACTGGCAGCGGGTCGGCCTTGATTTCGAAAGAAACTCGCGGAGGGCCGCTGCTGCCTTTGCACCGCAGTGGTAGCGAAAGCCCTTTGCATCGTCGCATAGTTGGCTGCTTTCGGGAGCGTCAATGCCGTTGAGGCGAACGCGCCGCCCATGAATTTCAATCGTGTCGCCATCAATGACCAATGCGACTCCCTCGAGCGGGCCCGGGTCGTCCAGAGACCGAAGGATTTGGAGTTTTCCCAAATCGGAACGGCCCACATTGATATAGCCGACCGCCACGAGAGCCGCTAAACATGTCGCAATCCAAATGGACGCTCGGAGAGGTCCTAGCCGTCCAGATTCTGCGGATTGCCTGCCGAAGCGAGTGATCTTGCCCATCACATCAACCGCCGGTTGGGCTCACGCCCCACATATTCCCTGGCTGGCGGCCAGCCAAAGTCCCGATGATCACGACCCCCTTCATTGCCTAAGCCCTCCCATAGCGCAGATAACATCGCGCAATGTTAATGTGCGCGCAAGGGGAAGCAAACGAGGCCGTGAAATTGCCCGGATGGTAAAAAATCGTGCGAGCTGGCGGTCTCGATTTTTGGTCTTTTACTTCGACATGGACAGGAAGTTCGCTGCGAAAACTACTCAGTGGCCGCCGTTTTTGCGTACGTGGTATGGCGGCCGATCGATATTTAAGTCGTCGTGGAAATCTGTAATATTAGCGATGTGACAGATTGCCTGACAGGCTCCCTACGCCCGGGTAGCACCGTGAACTAATTCCATCCTCCGGAGAATGGCGGCGCCTCGTGAAATTGGCGCGCCTTGACGTTGCCACTCTTTTACTTTTACTCGGTATTTCAACGAAAAGCGGGTAACTATGGGCGGGACGCATTTTGGTAAGCAGGGCATTATCGGGTCTGTTGGAAAGCGCGCGACGGCCGCCTCACGATAAAGTCGCCTCGATTGAGACTTTTCCTGATCTAGATGCAAACCGTATCGCAAGAGAGATGCGGCTCGAAGATCTCGGTCAAGAACGAGGCGAAAGGAACGAGCCGCCTTCCATTTCCACGTCCCTTGACGACATTGAAGCCGCGATAATCGAACGCGTCGAAATGGAAAAAAAACAGTCTCACGGTGCGCTTGAAGACGAGCTTCGCACCTATTCCGAACGCCTCTCCTCACTGGATTTTGAGGGTAAGTTCGCCGCCATTCGCCATGCCGCTCCTGCATGCGTTGGCGAGTTCAAGGCCGAAGTTGCGAAAGGGCTGGATGACCTACACAGCCTACGAGACAATTTCCGAGAGGCTCACAACGAGCGTGACGAATTCCGCCGCACGCATAACCTGTCTCGTAGCGCACGGGTTCAGGGCCGCGCGAGCACGCTTTTGAAGATCGCTATCCTCGTCTGCATCTTTGTATTCGAGACCATTCTGAATGGACAGTTTTTGGCCGTCGGCAATGAAAGTGGCTTGTTAGGGGGTATTGCCCTAGCTTTCTCCTTCGCATTTGTGAATATCACTTGCGCCTTGATTCTTGCGCTATTTGGCGTGGTTCAACTCAATCACCGCTCTTTGCTTCGCAAACTCATAGGTTTCGTGAGCCTGGCATTCTACATCGCGGTCGCGCTAGGATTGAATCTTGCCCTGGCACACTACCGTGATGTATCAGCAATATTGGCCGAGAACCCGGGTCGGCTCGTCATGGAGCGCATGCGGCACATACCCTTGCAATTGGACGATGTAAACTCGTGGGTGTTTTTGGCAATCGGCACATTATTCTCGCTCATCGCGTTTATCGATGGGCTGTTTTTGTCAGACCCTTATCCCGGCTTCGCTGCTACGCAGAAGCGGCTTGAGGAGCGCCGGGCAGCCTATTCCAGGGGGCGGCGGGCGCTTATCGACAGACTCAGCGACATTAGAGATGATTACCGCGATGAGATGGAGGAATTGAACCGTGACCTCTCCGTCCGGCGCGGAGAGCATGATGCGATCCTTACCAATCGCGCACGCTTCATCCAGCTATTTGCAGAACACCAAAATCAGTTGGAACGGACTGCAACCCTGCTCCTGTCTACCTACAGGGAGGCAAACAAGGCAGCACGTAGTACCAAGCCGCCCAAGCGCTTCTCTGCCCCATACAAGCTTCAACGAATACCGGTCGTTGCAAGCATGGCAGGCGAATGGAGAGGCGAAGAACTGCGTGATCGAATTCTTGCGACACAGGACGTGCTGACCGAGCAGGTCGGTGCCATTCACCGAGAATTCGAGAACGCCGTCGATCGCTACCGCCAGCTCGATGAACTCGTTCCGGAACAAAGGGCTTCAGATGTCGCGCCGTCAGCGTAGTAGGCGGCGCCCCGGTGACGCTTCCGAAATCGGAAAGATTATTACCGCCGCGGCGATTCTCCTGGTTTGTGTCGCGATTGCCGTTTTCCTGGGCTACTCGTATCTAAGTCGGCCAGCACGAGTAGCCCTTTCACAGGAATCGCTTTGTCCGGAAGATGGGCCACATTCCAAGATGATCGTGCTTCTCGATCGATCCGACAATCTTCCCGACATCACCAAAAGCGAAATAAAGACCTACCTTCTGGACATTGCTGACACGACCCCGAAATACGGCCTATTGGAGCTCCGTCTGCTTGACCCAAACATTGCGGGTGGCGCCGTTGTGTTTAGCAGGTGCAATCCTGGCGATGGCTCTGATCTGAGTGCTTTCGATTCCAATCCCAAACTAGCCAAAAACCATTGGAAGCAAGCTTTTCAGGACCCCCTCGAGGCCGCCCTTAAAAACCTGGCGGGGTCCCCGTCTGATACCTCACCCATCATGGAAACGATCCAGCGTATTGCCGTGGATCAATTTTCCGGCCGCAAAGCGGAGGAGATGCCGAAAAACCTCACGGTCATCTCCGATATGATCGAGCATGTGTCAGACTATTCACAGTACAGAGGCAACTTAGCGTTCGAGGAATTTGCGCGCACGCCTGCCTATCGGCGCTTGCGAACGGATCTTCATGGCGCAGCGGTGACGGTCAAATACCTGGTTCGTCTGAACACTAAGATCGACAGCGCGAAGCACATTCAGTTCTGGCGCGATTGGATTGCAGAAAGCCATGGCTCGCGGCTTGATGCCGACAAGCTTCAGGGAGCTGGATAATGGCGCGCGAAGCTGAAGAACGGGCCGGCGATGCCTGGTACACCGCAGGCATATTCTCCCTTTTTGTCCTTTTTGGTTGCGGCTTTATCATCGCTGCCAAACTGGACCGCTATTCGGCTCTCGTAGTCACCGCGACCCCGGTTGTCGTTATGCTGGTTTACGCAGTCGTGGTAAAAGCCATCCGGTTCTTGCGAATTCGCGACGATCAAGCCGGCGACAATCTTTACTACATGGGTTTTCTTTTCACGCTGACGAGCCTCGGCGTATCCCTCTATCAATTCTCGGCGGATGGTGCCGCAGAAGAGATCGTCCGCAATTTTGGCGTGGCAATCGGCTCAACCATCGCAGGCGTCGCGCTTCGAGTGATCTTCAATCAGATGCGTCGCGATCCTGTTGAAGTCGAACACGCGGCGCGTCTGGAGTTGTCCGAAGCTGCGCGCAAAGTCCGCCGCGAGTTGGACAAGACGGTGGTGGAACTCAGCCATTTTCGTCGCTCATCGCACCAGGCGATTTCGGAAGGGTTTGAAGAAGTCCGACGCGGCATGCAGGAAGTTTCCGGCCGAATTCTCGGCAACTTCGAAGATATGACGTCTCAGGCCCGTAAGCCCTTTGAAGCCGCTTCGGAAAGCTCGAGCATTGCATTGACATCACTTGCCCGAACCATAACTGAAAGTCTGGAGACTGCGGCAAATCATCTTGCCGATGAGAACAAGAAGCTTGCCAGTGCTGCGACACGCATCGTCAGTCAATTCGAGGCGACGACCGATAAGCTGGCGGCGATGCAAACTCCGGACAACATCATCGAAATCAAAATCGAGCCGCTCGTTAGTTCATTGTCCAAGGCGGTCGAAGAATTTGGCGTTCTCGTTCGAAGCCACGCTGACGCCGGTTCCCAAGTTGTTGCCGAGAGCCGCTCCACAGCAATGGAAATTCGATCGAACAGCCATGCCATTCGTGAGCTTGCTACGGCCATCTCATCGTCGTTGACAACGATCCAAAGCAGCGTCCGTTCGATCGAAGTCCACGAAGAGCGCTTCCAGCCAATCACGGAGGCTATCAACTCAGCGAGCAAAAATCAGACCGAGGACCGGGCTCTTATTCACGTCATTGGCAGTCGACTGGAGGCCCTTTTCCGACTGCTAAGTCAACGCCAGCCGCCATTGACAACCGAGCCGAAAGAGTAGCACGAATGCAAGGTCGCGCGGCGATCGCAGATAACATGGCCGCGTACCGTCGGGGCGTTGTCCTCGGACTGACCATGGCAGAGATCATGCTCCTTTTGGTCTTCTGCCTGCTCATAGCGACCTCGGTTGTGTTTACACGCTACAAGGCCCAGAACCTCGACCTTCAAAGCAAGCTCACGGCACTCAACACGCAGGTGTCCGAGCTTGAGAATGAGCAAAAAACGCTTAGAGAGTTACTCGACCAGCTTCGTGCAAACAGTGGCCTCCCCGAGAAAATTGCCGACAACTGGGAGAATCTTTCAACGGATCTTAGGTTCGCCAAACAAATCGACCAAGCAGGCCTGCCTCGCGACGGGTTGCTAAAGCAAGCTGCCGAACTCAAGGAATTACTGCCCTCCCTTTCCTCTGGCTTAACAGCTGAGAAGATCTTTGCTTCCCTCCAAGAAGTCGAAACGCTGGAAAAAGCAAAAGCCTCCCAAAAGCTCAGCGCTGTTCCCATTGAGGAACTCATCCGCCTCGCCAAGGCCGCTCAGGATCGTGAACAATCAAGCACTGGCGAGCACGATTGGCCGCCTATTATCCCCTTGAGCGAAGCGGACGGTTACAGCTTTGCTGTGGGCAAAGCGGATCTGACGCCGGACTTTGAGCGACGCAAATTGGCACTTGTCGATCAAGTTGCAGACCTGATCTCACGATATAAAGTTGATGTGATCGAAGTCGTGGGGCACACGGACGAGCAGCCGATGGGTGCGAATCGTTCCAATCTTGATGACGACCTAATCGCTGCATTAACCGGAAAGGTTCCGATCGGCCTACTCACCCCGGCCGACAATGCTGGTCTCGGCATGGCCCGTGCCGTATCAGTCGCAAGCGTTCTCCTAGCCGATCCCCGCTTGAAGGGCATCAAGATTGTCCCATTCTCGGCCGGTCAGTTGGTGCTTCCCGGCGACAACCTTTCTAACGGCAGCGCAAAAGGTGACGTAAAAGAGCGGCGGCGCATCGAAATCCGCATGCGGCGTTCTGCACCGATTGGCCCATAGGTGAACGAGATTCGCAACGCCGCCTGCGCAATCGGTGCTGCGCGCTCGTCGAGCGGGCAAGTTTTCTTAATGCGACGCCGTTTCTCGCTTGAGCCTTATAGAAATGGCAGGCTTCCCTTTCCAACGTCCGGACGATTGTCGGAATGACCGTGCGGGATGACGCGAGGTCTACCGAAGTCTTTCGGGATGGTAGCGTAGCTTCGACCTGCTTGCAACTGCGCCCAAATAAGCCGTGAGCAACCAGCTGGTCGCGTGGGAATGCGAGCTGAATGGCAGCTGCCCAGATTCGGTAATGCTGGTAATTACACTGGCACGGAGGGACGGTTCGATCTGTACTTCAATTGATGCGGTGAGAGCGTGGAGTATAACATGACGGCGTTAGCTGCAGTGGGATTGGCGGGCCGCGAGAGTTCATTCCTACTACTCGCGAGGAATGGGTTTCTTGGGTTGCGGATCGTGTCGCCGAAACCGACACGGTTTGTCGTAGGCAAGTTGCTTCAATGCAATCGCCTGTCTGACGGTGAGGTTTTGCGTAAAAGCGTCCCACTCGAACTCACTGGTCACTGTTGCTTACTCTGATACTGATTGATGTCGCGATTTCTCGGACTTGCCAGCATCCGGGAAACCTTCCTTTCTGGCCTTGGCAAACGCTCGATCGCTTTCCAGGAACTCCGCCAGCATGAACGGGATCAGTTCTGCTACCGATTCGGACTCGCCATAGGTCTGACGATAAAGCGCCGCATAGTCCTTCAGTGCTTGGTTCAGGTCTGCACTTACGCTTATGGTGATCTTCGAAGGTGTCCGATCCGGAAGTTTGCCGAGTTTCAGATTGGTCATGATGACTCCAGTCAATTCCGGTACGGCCGCAGCACAAGATCCTTGTGCACGATGACGCGCAGTGGCCAACCGGGCCGGACAGTGATGGTGGGTTGGATATTGAGGTTCTTCTCGGTGATGCGCTGGCCAGCTTGACTGACGTTCTGCTGAGCGGATTCGCGGATTGCTTTGACCAGGTCGCTTTCCTCTTCCCCGAGGCTCAGCTCCGTGCCGACCCCTAGCAAGGTGGCCAGCGCAACGCCTTTGATCAGCTGCCAGGTATGGAAGTCCACCTTGTCCTCAAGCCCCGCATAGCCGGCAGTGTCTGTTGCCGGCAGATTGTCGATTTCGATCGAAGAGCCGTCGGGCAGCAGTATCCGTTGCCAGACCAGCAGCGCGCGCCTTTGTCCAAAGGCCACGACGCTGTCATAGGTGCCAATCAGGCGAGAGCCTTGCGGAATGAGCAAGGTACTGCCGGTGACTGTGTCGTGCACATTCTCGGTGACCTGTGCGACGACGAGGCCGGGCAAGTCGGAATTGATGCCAGTGATCAGGCTCGCTGCGATGACGCTGCCGGCCATCAGCTGATACGGCGAAGCCGGCGTCTGCAGTGCATGCAGATTGTAGATTCCACTTGTGTTCCGCTGGCTGACAAAATCGAGCTTGCGCTGTTGATTGTTTTGGTCGCCCTCGGCCGGTGCAACGGAAGCTGAATCGCGTGCGGCATCGGATTGTGGAGCCGTTCCATCAAAGGGTGGACGCCCGCCCTGCCCGTTGCCGGCGGCATCCGCTTGCCGGGGTCGATTTTCGATCCGGAAGAAGATTTGCGATTCGCGCGCCTCGATCGCCTGCTGTGCAAGGCGCTGCTCCTCCGCCGAAACCTCCTGGCCCGGCGCGATGCCCAGCTGGCGTTGGTGCTCAAGGATGGGGCGGCCGAGGTCGCCGGGCAGCGGTGGTCCAAGCACCGGAGGCTTGGGCTTGATCCCGGAATAGTCCTTTGGCAGCCTTTCAATTGCCTCCGCGGTTGGCTTCCGCTCAGTGTTGTAAAGCTCTTCAGCCTGCTCTTTGATGCGCAGTGCCGGTCCCTGCAGCGCCATCATGGTGACGCCTAGAACGGTGCCGGAAACAACAGCTGCAATGGCGACAATAATGCCGCGCTTGAAGCGCACAGCGCGGCGGGGCGAGGCCCGCAGCTGGAGCTGTTCTGGATCGAGTTTCGGTGGAGCATCGGAGCGGGAAGTATCCGTCATGGGCCGTCCCTCACCTGCTGGAACGCGAAAAGAGCAATATCCGCCGCGGCGCTTGCCTGCCGTCGGTCCTCGTGATGCGCACCACCTGCTGCTGCTTGGCGCCGAGGCGCAGTTCGGCCGCGGCGAAGAGGCGATCGACGATGTAATAGTTGCCCCGTATGCGGTAGTTGACGAGCTGGTTGTCCCCGTCAGCACCTACGATGAAGAGCGGCGGGGCCTCGCCCTGATCGATGCGGCGCGGGAACTCGATGTAGACCTTGCTGCCATCATCGAACGCGCGCGTCGGCCTCCAGGGCGGCATGTCGCCGGTAATCGAATAGCGGAAGCGAATATTTTCGAGAGCCACATTCGACGCCACTGGCATAGCAGCCTCGGCCTGCGCATTGCGCCGGCGTAGCGCGATGATCTGGTCCTCGCTGTAGGTCCAGGAGATTGCCGCCATGGCGGTCTTATCCGTGCTTTGAAGCTGCAGGTGATAGCTTCGCCGGTCCGTGGTGATCACCAGATTGGTGGCAAGTCCTGGCGCGAAGGGCTTCACCAGCACATGGGTGCGCTGGTCATCGCCGGAGCCACTGACGGTGTCGCCAATTACCCAGCGCACTGTATCGCCGGCCGACACGGATTGGAGTTTCTCCCCTGATTGCAGAGCGATATCGCTGACGCGCTCCGGTGCGGCATAGAGCTGGTAGAGCGCGCCTTCGGCAAAGGGGTAAACCTGCACCGCATTCACATAGCCATATTTGGTGGGTTGCTGCGTCGCCGCCTTGTTGGCATCGGCGACACGTTCTTCAGGCGAGCGCTTGTCTTCAGCAGCCTTGCCCGGCTCGGGCTGCAACTGGCCGGGCAGCGGCAGCGGTTTCGGCACTTCCACGACCTTGACGGGCTTCTCCGGCGCCTTCTCGATTGCCGCCGGTTGGAACTTGGCAGCATCATAGGAAATCTGAGGTGGCGGCACCGGTTTCGAGGCACAGGCGGAGATGACCGCAGCCGACGTCGACAGGACCAGGGCAGTGCGGAGCGACGAGAGTCTATTTATCATTGGCGGGCTCCTTTGGGGGAACGGAAGTCTGCGCGGCACTGTCGAGCTCGCGCGACCAGTCGATGGCATTGATGAAGACGCCGAGCGGGTTTTTGCGCAGCTGATCGGTATTGTTCGGCGGCCGGATCACAATGGTGAGGATCCCGGTCCAACGCGTTGTGCTGGCGAGGCTGCCGCGCTCAAAGACCTGCTCGGTCCATTTGACTTGAAAGGAGTTGTCGGACGCTCGAACCACGCTCGTCACCTGCACCGAGACGCTGCGCGTGCCGATCTTGCCGAACGGGTCGTTGGCCTTAGCGTACTCGTTGAGAAAGAGGGCTCCACGGTCGGTGGCGAAGTCGTAGGCCGAGAACCAATTCTGCCGCACCAGCACCGCATCGGTGGAAACAGAGCGGACATTCTGGATGAAGCGGCCGAGATGCCAGGCGATCTGGGCATCGGTGGGCTCGTAGTCCCGGATTGCTGGAGCGACGGCGCGCGCCTCGCCGAAACGATCTACCTCGACGACATAGGGCACGACGCGGCCCTGCATCGACTGCCACAAGAGTCCACCAGAGAGCCCGGTGGCCAGAGCGAGGCAGCCGAAGGCCATCAGGCGCCAGTTCCTTGCCTGCACGCGCGCTGTGCCGATGCGCTCGTCCCAAAGTTGGGCGGCCTTCTGGTATGGTGTGACGGGGTGAGGCGTCTTCCCGTAGCGTTGAACAGGTCGCTTGAAGAGCATCTAGTCTTCCTTGTCATTGAGAGAGGGGTTGGCGCCGCTTCCACCCCGATCGCCATCACGGACGGCCTGCGTGGCGGCATGGCGATGGGCGCGCGCAGTCTGTTCGGAACGCAAGCGCCTCGCCCACGCCGGCGCGGCATTGGCACCTGACGCGGCAGGGTTTCCGGTCATTGATGCGGTCGGCGTGCCGCCCGTCGAGGTCCAGGCGGCATCGCGGCCGGCATCGGCGTTGCGCCGGAATGGTTCTGTTGCAGATCGCATTCCCCGCATCGCGGCGCCGCCAGCTGCACCGGCAACGCCCTGCAGTCCAGCAGCTACGCCGGAGAGGCCGGACTCGGGCGATGTTGCACGCCCCATCTGCCAAGCTGTGGAAGCAGCCGATCCCATGGCCGTGCCGGCTCGAACGGCGGCGAGACCGCCGCCGGTTGCCATGCGCGCGCCGGCAAGCGTCGCACCTCCGGCAACGAGCGTTGATCCGGCGGCCGCCGCGGTGGTTCCGAGTGCGGCGCCGGCGCCCAGCTGCGGCGCGCCGGAAACAAGACCCGAGGCGATCCCTGGCCCGAAAATGCCGAGCCCAAGCAGCGCCAACGCGCCCAGTACCTGTGACATGGCCGCGGCCAAGTCCGGCTCCTTGCCTTGCAGCGCGGAAGCGAACTCGCCGAAGAGCGTAGAGCCGATGCCGACGATGACAGCAAGCACCATCACCTTAATGCCCGACGAGATCACATTGCCGAGCACGCGCTCGGCCAGAAACGCCGAGCGGTTCCAGAGCGCGAAGGGCACCAGAACAAAACCGGCCAATGTGGTGAGTTTGAACTCCAGGATGGTGATGAACAGCTGAATTGAAAGAATGAAGAAGGCGATGAGGACCAGAAACCAGGCGAGAAGCAGCACGAAGATGGTCAGCGCGTTGCCAAAGATCTCGGGGAAGCCGACTAGCTGGCTCGCTTGATTGAGCAGCGGCCAGGCGCCCTCGAAGCCGGCCGCGGCAATGCGGCCTGGCCGCAGGAGACTGTCGGCGGACAGATTGCCGGCCGATGCGTTGATGCCGAGCCCGGCAAAGGAATGGTAGATGATGTCGGCGAGGTTCTTAAAATTGTTCAGGATGAAGGCGAAGGCGCCGACATAGAGCACTTTTCGGACAAGCCGGCCAAGAACATTGGGCTCGCCGCCGAACGCCCAGACCAGGCCTGCCAGCGTGATGTCGATGCCGATCAGGATGGTGGTGAGAAAGGCGACGTCGCCCGAAAGCAGACCGAACCCGCTATCAATATAGCGGGTAAAAGTCTCCATGAAGCGATCAATGACGCCGAGGTCATTCATGTCGCCGCCTTCCTCGTTGTCTTGAAGAACTGCTGATCAGTTGCCGGGATAGGCCGTACCGGTGCCCAGGAAACGCTTCGTCGTCTCGCGGGCGGCTTCCTCGGACTGCGCCTTGCGGGCAGCATCTTCGGCTTCAGCCCGGAACTGGGTCGCGAGCAGCGTCTGGATCTGGATCTGCTGCTTGGTCGAAAGCGCGATCAGCTGATTGGTGGCCTGGCTTGCCTCAAGGGCACCTGCCGCGCCCTGACTGCGGTTGACGAGATCGGTAAGCAGGTCGCCGTCGGCCCGCACGTTCTCCACGATCTGCGACTGCGCGCTCATGGTTTGGCGGAACGCCTGCATGGCGTTTTGCCAGCGCTCGCGCGCGGCGCTCGCCACATCGCTGACCTTGATTGTGGCGTCGTAGCTTTCCGGATATTGCACACGCCACTGGTTCTGAAGCTTGTCGAGATCGAAGCTCAGGCCGCTGGCCTGGGTCATCAGGCCGTCGATCCGTTGGAGCGAACCTGTGAGCTGGCCGACGGAAGAAAAATCCAAGCGCTGAAGATTCCGCGCCATGTTCTGCAGCATCGTCGCCTGGTTCTGAAGCGACTGGATCTGGTTGTTTATCTGCTCCAGGGAACGTGCCGCTGTCAGCACGTTCTGCGTATAATTCGACGGATCGAACACGATCAGGGCGTGGGCCGGCTGGACGTAATCGGCCATCGGTTTTGCGATTAGGGAAACGGTGATCAGGCTGGTGAGAAGGCGGCGCCGCATCATGACGATTGCTCCTTATCTGGTTGAGGGAATTGCTGGAGAAGCTCGGCAGCCCAATCGAGGCCGCGCGCACTCAGGAACCGGGAAGCAAAGCTGTCCTGCCCGTGCTCTGACAGGGCGCTGTCGATCAAAGCTTGCGTGGCCGGATCAGAGGCGCCGCAGAGCGCAAGAGCGATCGGGCCGAGCCCGAGCTCGAAGAGGCGGTTGCCGCGGCGCGACTGCAGATAATACTGGCGCTTCGGTGTGGCACGGGCGACCAATTCGATCTGCCGCTCGTTCAGGCCGAAGTGCTCATAGGCTGCCCGCGCCTGCGGTTCCACGGCACGGTCATTGGGGAGAAAAATGCGCTGTGGGCAGCTCTCGATGATCGCCGGCGCGATGGAAGAGCCAGCGATATCTGCAAGTGACTGCGTGGCGAAAATGACGGAGACGTTCTTCTTTCGCAGCACCTTCAGCCATTCGCGGATGCGGGCGGCAAAGAGCTGGTTGTCGAGATAGACCCAGGCCTCGTCGAGCATCAGCAGTGTTGGCCGGCCGTCGAGCCGCTCCTCGAGGCGATGGAAGAGATAGGTGAGCACCGGCAGCACGGCGCCTTCCTGGTGCATCAGCTCTTCGGTCTCGAAACACTGCACATCCGACAAAGCCAGCCGATCTTCATCGGCATCGAGCAGCCGGCCGAAGGGACCGTCGAGCGTGTAGGGCATTAACGCGGCCTTGAGTCCATTGGACTGAAGCAGAACCGACAGGCCCGTCAGCGTGCGTTCCCGCACCGGCGCAGTGGCAAGGCTGATGAGTGCCGACCAGATCGCCTCCTTTACCTCCGGCGTAACGGTGACATTCTCATGGGCAACGAGGCCGGCGATCCATTCCGCCGCCCAGCTGCGAGTAGCCTGGTCGCCGATATTGCTCAGTGGCTGGAAGGCAAGCGCACCATCCGCGCCCAGAGCGTGGTGTTCTCCGCCCATGGCCAGTGTTGCCGCACGAGCCGAATTGCCCTTGTCGAAGACATAGACCTGCGCCCCGGCATAGCGTCGAAACTGCAGAGCGACTAGCGCAAGCAGAACCGACTTGCCGGCACCGGTCGGACCAACGACCAGCATGTGGCCGACATCGCCGACGTGGGTGGAAAGCCGAAACGGTGTCGACCCGTTGGTCTCTGCGAAGAGAAGCGGCGGGGATTCGGTCCCAGTCACGTTGGTGAGATGCTCGTTATCCACCGGACCGGCCCACGCCGACGACAGCGGCATGACATGGGCAAGATTCAGCGTGTGAACGAGCGGCTGGCGAACGTTAGCGTAGACATGACCGGGCAACGAGCCGAGCCACGCCTCGACCGCATTGATGCTTTCACGGATCGTGGTGAAGCCGAGCCCATTGACTATGCGCTCAACCGCTCGGAGCTTTTCCGCGGCGGCCTGTCGGTCCTGGTCCCATACCGTCACCGTTGTGGTGAGATAGCCGAAGCCGACGTGATCGCCGCCCAATGCCTGAAGGGCGGCATCCGCATCGAGCGCCTTGTTGTCGGCGTCACTATCGACGAGAGGGACGGATTCGTTGGTCACGACCTCGCGCAGGATGGCTGCGACCGATTTGCGCTTGGCAAACCACTGACGGCGCAACCGGGTCAGTGTCTTTGTGGCTTCCGTCTTGTCGAGCGGGATGAAGCGCGTCATCCAGCGGTAGGCGAAATCCTGATGGTTGAGCGCGTCGAGGATCCCTGGCCGGGTGACGTTCGGGAAACCAAGGATGGTGAGGGTGCACAGATGCTGCTCACCCAGCATCGGCTCCAGGCCGCCGGTAAGCGGCGCGTCAACCAGAACACCGTCGAGATACATTGGCGTTTCCGGCATGGCGACCGGATGGCGGTAGGTCGAGATTGTGCCGTGCAGATAGGTTAGCGTCTCGGCATCATGGAGGGCGCGCACTTCCGGCATGAAGCCGGACAGCAAATCCAGGACGCGGTCGGTCTCGTCGCGAAACCACGCCAGCTCCTGGCGCCAGTCTCTAGCCCCTCCCGAGTGATGCGAGTCGACCAGTGCGCTTTCCGCCCGCGCCTGGCCATCTGGCGCCGGCATGAAGACCAAGGTCAGATGATAGCGACTCTCGAAGTGCGCGACCTTGCCCTCGAAGGCCGCGCGCCGTTCCTCATCGACCAGCCATGAGGCAGCATCGGGAAAAGCCGAGCTCGGATAGCCCAGCGCTTCAACGCGCTCGGCCTCGAAAAACAACCCCCATCCGGAGCCCAACCTTCGTAGCGCATTGTTGGCTCGTGCGCAGATGCCGACCAACTCGGCTTCGGTCGCGCTTTCAAGGTCGGGGCCACGGAACCGGAAGGTTCGCTGGAAGCTACTGTCTTTATTGAGCACGATGCCGGGCGCGACCAAAGCGGCCCAGGGCAGATGGTCGGCAAGCCGATCGGCTTTGCCGCGATACTCCGAAAGGTTCAGCATGCAAGCCACCCCTTCAGGCGAAGATGACGGACAAGCACGCTGGCGAAGTCCGGATCGCGGCGAGCGGCAAAGACCGCGAGGGTGTGGCCGGCGATCCAGAGCGCCAGTCCGGCGATCCACTGCTGCAGGCCAAGGCCTATTGCCGCGGCCACCGTGCCGTTGAGGATCGCCACCGCTCGCGGCGCGCCGCCCAGCAGGATCGGCTCAGTCAATGCCCTGTGAACGGGGACTTCGAAACCCTCGACATGCTGCTCTCCGGTGGCCATCAGACGAGTGCCCCGCCGCCGAAGGAGAAGAAGGAGAGAAAGAAGCTCGATGCCGCGAAGGCGATCGACAGGCCGAAGACAATCTGGATCAGCCGGCGAAAACCGCCTGCCGTGTCACCGAAAGCAAGGGTCAGGCCGGTGGTGATGATGATGATCACCGCGACGATTTTGGCGACCGGTCCCTGCACGGACTCAAGGATCTGCTGCAGCGGCTGTTCCCAAGGCATGCCGGAGCCCGCTGCGTGGGCCGGGACGGTGAGAAGAAACGCGAGCGCGGTGGACGAAAGGAAGCGAAGCTTCTTGAGCATGAGGTGACCTTTCAAAACTGCTGGAGTTGCGGAAGTGTGAGCGGGCTGACGGCGTAATCACCGCTGCTGTCGAGACCGGTGACCTCAGCGATCGCGTCAATGCGGCGCGAGGATCCGCGCCCAGCGATGAAGACGATCAGATCTACCGCATCAGCGATGAGGCGGCGGGGAACGGTGACGACGGCTTCCTGGGCGAGCTGCTCGATACGGTAGAGAGCGGAGCGCGCCGAATTGGCGTGAACCGTCGCGATGCCGCCGGGATGCCCGGTGTTCCATGCCTTCAGCATGTCCAGGGCTTCCGCGCCCCTGACTTCGCCCACGATGATGCGGTCGGGTCTGAGCCGCAGGGTCGAGCGCACGAGATCGGCGAGCGTGACCGCCCCCCGCCTCGTCCTCAAGGCAACGCAATCCTTCGCCGCGCATTGCAGTTCGCGTGTGTCCTCGATCAGGATCACCCGCTCGTCGCAATCGGCGGCTTGTGCCAGCAGCGCATTGGCAAGTGTTGTCTTGCCCGACGACGTGCCGCCGGCGACCAGGATGTTGCGCCGCTCGCGGACCGCCTTCTTCAGCGCATCGGCCTGCAGCGGCAGCATGACCCGGTCGGCGACATAGTCGGCCAACGTGTAGAGTTTCGCCGCAGGCTTTCGGATGGCGAAGCATGGCCCCAGCACGACAGGCGGCAGCAGACCCTCGAAGCGCTCGCCCGATGGCAATTCGGCGCTGACAATCGGATTGTCAGCATGCGCCTCGGCGCGCACGTGGGAGGCGACCAGGCGGATGATGCGTTCGGCCTCAGAAGGATGCATGTGCACGCCGGTGTCGACCCGGCCTTCACCCAACCGGTCGAGCCGCAGCGCACCGTCGGGATTGACCATCACCTCAATGACGGTCGGATCGGCAAGGGCTTCGGTGATCGCCGGACCCATGGCGGTGCGCAGCATGACGCGGCGGCGATGGTCGGCTTCCGGATGAGAACTCATCCTTCCCCTCCCCTGCGATCGTCGGTGCCAAGTGACCGTTTCCCGGAAGCGATTTGGCGGCCGACCTGTTCAACGAATTTGTCGAAGCGCTCCTGGGCAATCGCTTGCGTGGCCCTGTCCGGCACCGGCGTGTGAGCATGAAGCGTGATCGAAAAGCGGATGAAGAGCGCCAGGCTCTCCAGGATCATCTCGACATCGCGCCTGACATGTCCGAGGTCGCGGGAAAGACGGTCGAGCCTCTTGCCGTAGCGCTGGTCGAGTTCATTCTCCCCACGCTGCTCGATAAAGGTCTCGACCGCGTGCGCCACAATGGCCGATTTGGTGGTCGATGGATTGCGGCTGAGGTTCTCCAGCTTCTCGCTCAACTCGGGTTCAAGCAAAAACTGGTGACGAATGCGGTGGGGCTTCATGCTGCTCGTTCCCTCTGACCGGCGCTGATGCACCGGCGACGGGAACGAGCATCGTCGAGATCCTCGAAATCGCTTACTGCCGTTATCTACGCTGAGATGCGCCCGCGTATGGCGCGCCGTTCAGAAGCCGGGCACGATGTCCTTGTCGTCGCCCATTCCCTCGTTGAGGCCGTACGCACGTGCGGCGGTGGAAATCCGATCCATGACGCGCTTGTCGGCGAGCGTCTCGCAGTCATCGTCTGCGGGCGTGAACAGATCGCCCTGATCAGGCTCCTGGACGACGAGGGTCCGTTCTTCGCGCAGCCCCGGATGGCGCTGCTGCTGGACACCTCCGTCTTCGATTGCCGCGCCGGCACTGTCGTCATCGCCAGCAAGACGCCGATCCACGCCGCGCACCTGTCCGCTCCAATCGTCCGGGCGCGACGTGGGCCGATCCGCGTAGGCACCGTCGCGCAGCACCGGCGAAGGCAGCACTCGCTCCGTGAAATTCGGATCCTGGTAATAACGCAACTTCTTGGCGCGAATCGGCGGCAATCCCGAAACCAGGATTAGTTCGTCAGCCTGCGGCAACTGCATCACCTCACCCGGGGTCAGCAGGGGGCGAGCAGTCTCTTGGCGGCTTACCATGACGTGGGACAACCAGGGCGCCAACCGATGGCCGGCATAGTTGCGCATCGATCTGAGTTCCGTCGCGGTACCGAGCGCGTCCGAGATGCGTTTGGCCGTGCGCTCGTCATTTGAGGAAAAGGCAATCCGCACATGGCAATTGTCGAGAATGGCGTTGTTCTCGCCATAGGCCTTGGAGATTTGGTTCAACGATTGCGCTATCAGATAAGCGCGGATGCCGTAGCCTGCCATGAAGGCGAGCGCAGTCTCGAAGAAGTCGAGCCGACCGAGCGCCGGAAATTCATCCAGCATCATCAGGAGCTGATGCTTGCGGCTCTTCTTTGGATCGCCCTCCAGGCGCTCGGTCAGCCGCCGGCCGATTTGATTGAGCACCAATCGCACCAGGGGCTTAGTGCGCGAGATATCCGACGGCGGCACGACCAGATACAGCGACATCGGTCGCTCGGCATCCACAAGGTCGGCAATGCGCCAGTCGCAGGCCGATGTTGCCGCGGCCACCGTTGGATCACGATAGAGCCCGAGAAACGACATGGCGGTCGAGAGAACGCCTGAGCGCTCGTTCTCTGACTTGTTCAGCACCTCACGAGCCGCCGAGGCCACGACCGGATGGACCTGGGGCTTGTCCACCGTGCCGAGGTGGTTTGTGGTCATCATCCGCTGCAGTGTCGCAGCGAATGAGCGTTGCGGGTCCGACAGGAAGGTGGCGACACGGGCGAGTGTCTTTTCCTCTTCGGCGTAGAGCACGTGCAAGATGGCGCCAACTAGGAGTGAATGACTGGTCTTCTCCCAATGGTTCCGCCGCTCCAGCGCGCCTTCCGGATCGACGAGAATGTCGGCGATGTTCTGAACGTCGCGGACCTCATCTGGACCTTTGCGCACTTCCAGCAGCGGGTTGTACCGCGCCGATCTCGGATCGGTCGGATTGAACAAGAGACAGTGCGAGAACTTCGACCTCCAGCCAGAGGTCAGCTGCCAGTTCTCGCCTTTGATGTCGTGAATGACGGCCGAGCCGGTCCAGGAAAGAAGGGTTGGAACAACGAGTCCGACGCCCTTGCCCGAACGTGTCGGCGCAAAGGCCATGATGTGTTCTGGTCCGTCATGGCGCAGATAGCGATAATTCAGTCCGCCAAGGAAAACGCCGGCCGGCTGAAACAGCCCCGCCTTCTCGATTTCCAGCTTCATGGCCCATCGTGAGGACCCATAGGTGGTGACCAACCCCCGCTGCCGTGCGCGCCAGAGGGACCCAGCTATCGCGGCGGCACAGCCCAGGAACCCGCTGGCTCCGGCAAGTATGCCAGCCTTGTCGAAGACTTCAGGCGCATAGGCGTCAAATTGGAACCACCATTCGAACAGTTTCCACGGCTGGTAGATCGGCCAGCCGACTGTCACAAACCATGGCGCGCCGAGTGGCGGCTGATAGGAGAGCATGTGGGCGCACCATTGGGTTGCAGTCCACACGCCAAGAATGACAATTGCGAATACGACAACGATCTGCCCAATCAGCAACTTCGTGGGTGTCAATGGCTTGCTCCGCTCTTCTGGCCAGACGGACCAAACATCGCGCCGAGCGATGAGAATTCGAACGGCCGCTACGTGCGACTAGGTGCGATGACAAGGTTGATAGGCATTGTTCAGCTGCGAACAGCGAAAATCCGCCGCAGCAACCGATCGGCGGTGCCAGGTACGCGGTTTGGTCGCAGAAGATGTTGGGGCTTCAGGCGCGGGCACATTGAAGATGTGCTGACAGACAAACCTTTGGAGCCGACGCGTTTGTGCGAGTAGCGAGCTGAAAGGCTCGGCGAGAAGTCGTCGTTCTCAATCGGGCGACGGGGGATAAATCGGCGAAGACGGCATAAGGCAGGATGGGCCAGACCGCCGACGGCAACGTCGTAGCCAAGGGCTTGGAGCGGATAGCGCCTGGCCGGGAGGCCGCCGCCAGTCAGGCTTACGCGGCGCGTCGTTGAGCGAGGTGAAGACCCGAACGGGCTCGACGAGGGTCCACGGCGGTCACAATGTTGTGGTGGTGATCGCAGTAGACGCGATCCGGCGAAGTTGGCCCAGCACAAAAACGATAACCGCCAGGTACAGAAGCGTCTTCGCTTACCGGGAAGCGGCACTGATAGAGGCCTAGCTGAATGAGGGGGACGTCTCTCGAAGTTGGTCTGATATTTTCAGGCATGATGGTTTCCTAGTTCGTAGCAATTACCAGCTGACGGCCGCAGTGCGACCCGTCGGGACGAGCTTCTCTCGTTTTGAGGGCTATGGATCACCATATGGTGTTGGTAGCACCATGAATGAAGCCCTACGCCCTGCTTCTGAAGCCAATAGTTTGCGACTTAAGGCCACACGCGCGAACGCATTAGCAATCTACCATCGTGTCCCCGAGGCACTCGCCCGCCGCGGTTTGCCGGCGGCGGGGTCGCACTGGCCTGTGGGGCCCTAGGCCCACTCGCGGCGCTCGCACTCGATCTCGGTGCGGGTTTCCCGTGTCTCATCGCCCTGTCAGCGCCTTGCAAATGAGCGAAACCAAGCTGTCGCGCGCTCGCTCGTGGAGTGCGCCTTTCGGCCGCCATGCAAGGAAATCATCAACGCTCATCCAATCAGCCGGGTTTGTGTCGGCGTCTGGCTGGCTGAATTCCACATACAAATGCAGTTCGTCCGGCACGAAGACGACCCTCCATAATCCTTTGACGTCATTGGCAAGGTTGTAGGCGAGGACGGTCATGGCGGGGCACTCCTCTCGCCCTGGAACGTGCCTATCTCACGGGAAGATTCCATCACCAGAAGTTAGTATTGACGCTCGCGCTTTCTCAGAAATCCGACGTCCGCGTGATGCCGAAAGGTGCAGCTAGCTTTTTGTGTATCTCGATGGAACACGGGACCGCCGCGAAAGTTCGGTGCACGCAGCGAACCCTCCCCTCCAGGTATTGCTGCAGATCGGTATCCCGATCGGCCCGCGCTCCCGGCAAAGGCGCGGGCCTCGGCCTGTGGTACTCATGCCCTCCACATCGATCCGCAAGATGGAATATGATCTGGATAGAAGGACCCTCTCGGTGTGGTTCGTCGCCAGCGGTAAACGGTACGAGTTTGAGGGGGTACCGCCGGAAACCTTTGCCGCGTTCCGGGCCGCGTTCGCCAAGGGCCGCTATTTCAACGACCACATCCGCAACCATTTCCGCTACCGTCTGGTTGCGAGCGATAGCGACCCGGGATGACCTGACCTGCCGGCGGCTCAATCGTCCTGTCGCTCCAACCGGCGGTTGGTGGACGCGTTGCCGCCGTTGCGCTTAGGGTTAGTTACGGTCCGCGCTCACTTGGCAAGCCCAACCCCCCGCATCCCCCCGCCTGGTGCAAAGCGTTTGATCGGTCCCGCCGTTCTGGCAGTGCGGCGGGACTTTTTTGCGGCCCAGGTGGAACATCGGCGCGCGGGGAAGGCGCGGTGCACGCAGCACCCTTTTCTCATCCAACGTACGTCGCTGGCGCGCTGAAGGGTCTCAACGTCGGTCTGCCGCCGGAGCTCAACTAGCTGGACTATTGCTCGACCGGAAGCGGCTCGTGCTGCGGCTCAGCGTGGTGGAACACCTGTCCAAGATCGCGCGCGTCGAACGTTTGGCCGCAGACTGGGCAGTAGACCAAGTGCTTCGACTCGTCCTCTACCGGCCCGTCATGCGGCCTGCCCTCATAGCCTGTCGCGATGTTGTCGGTTCTAATCCGGGGCAACGACAAGTGCCTTTCGTCGTTTTGGCGGCCGATATTTCTCCATTAGCCGGACCTTGTCACGGTCGACCGTGACCAATGGCCCGAGGTCGATCGTCACGGTGTCCTCGTCGATGCGCGTGACCTCGCCTTTCAGGTCGATTTGCTGGCCTCGGTTCACCTTGGTGTGATCGATGATGGAATGTGGGAACTCGTAACCTGGGATCGAGACCCTTACGCGGTCCTCTGTTACCCGCGTCAGACCCTGGCAGTAATCGCCACTTGGTCACCAATGCCTATTCCCCGAGCCATGCCATGGATTCTGGTGCGGGCAGCGTCTTCTTCAAGAGGCTTCTAATATACGCCAGCCATCCTAAGGCTGACCTACGACCAGAGTTACAAAAGTTGAACTTCATCGGGGAACACTCCTTCTGTCTGCCTGTTCGATTTGCCAGGCGCATCCCGCGCATTCAGACAGGAGAAGGAAGATGAAACGCATCCTTTTGGCTTCGGCCGTGCTGGCGCTGTCGGCCGGGCTTTCCTTTGCCCAGACGACCAGTGGAACTTCGAGCGGAACCTCGACCAGCGGAACCTCGACCACGACAACCATGCCCAGCACGACGGATCAGGGCACCGGCACGACGAGCAGCGGGACCAACATGTCCGGCGATCAAGGCACCGACACGACCACCACCAGCGGCACCACAAATCCGAACTCGGCCAGAGACTGCGCGCCCGGCCAGCAGACTGGCAGCGCTCAGCAGGCGGCGCCAGGTCAGCAGGACACGGCAGCCAACACCGCCGCGCCAGGCCAGGTGAAAAAGACCGACGAAGGTTGCTGATTGGCACATCGGCCCACGTTGGAATCACCAGTGTGTGGCTGGCTGGTCTCCCCCGACCACCGGCTAAGATAAACTCGGCTGGCGAGCAAGTTGCCGCCAGCCGAGCATCAGTCCAGGAACGTTTGCGCTTGCTTGTGCTTTCAGTGGGGCACGCCCAGCTTCTGTTTGCTTTCGGTCAGATAGCGTCGCTGGCGTCTTCGGACTACCGGTGAAGCAAGTCTGATGTGCGCCTATCGCGACCCCGCTTCACCTGCCGTCCAGCCGTTCGCGCATTCGCGATCGTCGCTCTCGGCAACAGGCGGCGCCCGCGGCCAGGACGTGTCGCATGAGCGCGCTGTCGAAGGAGGCGCCCAGCAACATTGCGCGTGAAGGCACGCGGGCATCCGATCGATCGCTAACCTTTCTCTGCAATGAGCGCCTTGTCGCCGGCGATGGGCCTCCGGCTCTTACGCATTATGGAGATCACATGTTGGTCCCGGCACCCGATGCCGGGAGCAGGTCTGCTTCGGAGCGTCGTGACAGAACTGGGCGACATAGTTGCGGTGGAGTAGGCGCCGTCGCCCTGGATGAACAACAACTGTCGCATGCGGTGCATACGTTGTCGAAGCTTTCGGTCGGCCGCGGCCGCATCGACGACGACCACAACGGCATCAAGTCGTTGCTGAAAGCCCGCAAGGTATCGTCAAGACATAGCGTGCCGGCGAAGATCCGCCCTCGCGACAGGGATTCGTCAGGCCGATCGGTCGGCAACGCGACCGGCCAGATGAGCGAGAGCTTACCCTCGGTGCTGGTCTCGACCCGGCTCGTATAGAGGCCTGAAGGGACATCTCCAAACGCTCATCGACGGTCGTCGATCACTGCCGACTACGAGTCGAGGTCGTATGGCTCGTGCCTAGCTCGTTGTGATGAAGCGCCTCTGCCATACACCTGATGTCGAACGCTTGGCCGCACGCCGGGCAGAGGACGAAATTACTCCTCCTCCCGAAGTGGCGATGCATCGTGGTCTTGGGGGATGACGATGTCATTGTCGCCAGGCACGGACTCTTTGCCAACCGCACATTTGAAGGCTATGCTTCCCACATCGGCCGCCAGCGCGTCGGACGCAGCCGACAGTAAGAGGTACGTGCTCTTGCCCGCATGGGAGAGAGAGCCATGCCCCAATCCCTTCTTCGCAACCATGTATTGAAAACCCTCTCCTCGGAGGATTTCGCGCTTTTGAGGCCATCACTGCATCACGTCGAACTCAACATCAAAGACCAGCTGGAAGTCTCTTATCAGCCGATCGAGCGTGTGTATTTTCCAGAGATGGGCATCGCGTCGGTGGTCGCTACGATGACCGGAGGGCGGCAAAGCGAGGTCGGCATCGTCGGCCACGACGGCATGACAGGAGTTGCCGTTATTCTCGGCCAGGACGAGTCGCCCAATGAAACCTATATCCAAGTCGCAGGTAATGGCTGGATCCTCCCGGTTGAAGCTCTTCGCTCTGCGATTGCGGATAGCCAATCCCTTCGCGAGTCACTGCTTCGCTATGCCCACGCGTTCCTCATCCAGTCGTCCCGGACGGCACTGGTCAACGGCCACTCCAAAATCGAGGAGCGCTTGGCCCGCTGGTTGCTGATGGTCCAAGACCGCGTCGAAGGAAATAAGATCTACCTGACGCATGAATTCCTGGCGACAATGCTTGGTGCCCAGCGCCCCGGCGTTACCACGGCCCTCCAAATGCTTGAATATCGGGGGCTGGTTCACGCCAAGCGCGGCGAGATCACGATTATCGACCGCGTTGGAATGATACGACTCACGCATGGTGCTTACGGGGAGGAGGAGCAAAGTCACTTCGGCCTAGCCTCCGCCTAACTGTCCTAAATCAGACAAACCCTTGCAAGCTACCGAATTCGTGCCGTAAATCGTGTGGGTCAGGGTTCAGGGAGGAATTCTCGATGACCACCACTTTTGACACAGTCACGGTTGAAAGAGCCGCCGAAGCCTATGTTCTCTCCAGAGGCAAGGCTCACTTCCTTTCGATAGCACAGGCAATCCGCGCCATCCGAACACTCATGCCCGCATGCAGGGCCACCGACCGCGAGCTGGAGGAGCTCTTGGCGGCAGCATCCATTATTCACGGTGTGCCAGTCGCTTTCGACTTAAAAACAGCCGTGGCCGCAGAACCACGGCTCCATTCATAGGGCCGGTGATGCCTGCGCTCGCGCAGACGCCTACCTTATCGGACGTTCGCCAAGCGATTGTCCGCCACCTGATCGACAACATCGGCAGCCCGAGCATTTCGATATCCGAGGTTAGCCACACCGTGAGGAGAATGCTTCCCTTTTGCGAACTCACGGACTGGCAACTTGGCGATCTCATTGCGCGAAGCGCGATCGATGCGGGATTCACGATTGAATCCGACGGGGTGGGTCCCGAAAACGCATGTCGAGGCTCAATAGCGGAACAGCCGCATTAGCCATGTGGCTCCCAATCACGGACGGTCAGGTTGTGGCCCACGTACAGCCGCCAGGCGGCAACGCGCCTGATATCGCACTTCGAGATCAACTCGGCCGCTTCCTGTTAGCCGGAGTTGCAAGCGGCCCCGCTAACAATCGTGGTTGCGCCTTTAGGGCATCGTGGTTCAGACCGCTGGCGGATTAGAACTCATGTTGGCTTTGCGATCGGCTCATCGCTGCCGACAATCGGTGACCTATATAAAGGGGCATGTCCACGCGCCGAAAAATCAATGCAACAGCGAAGCTGATTGGAGAGTGGCCTTTAACCCCAGCTGCAACGTTTGGATCGTCCGTCAGAGCGAGGGGTATTTTTCTCGAAATACGCGCCCGCCTTCCAACGGAGTTCAGGAAACTGCTCAATATCGAGTCCCGCGTGCTTACCCTGCGCCTGTCTGAGGGCGCCGAGAATGATGTGCAGGTGGTATTCGGGATCGTATCCAAAGCACTGCATAATATCGAAGACCTGCCCGTAATCCCCCGTGAAATCGAGGACATTCTGACGATCTCGACGGCCGAACGGCACCGCTGGTTGAAAGATGGTCGCTTGCAGAGCGCCGGGACGAAAACGGTGAAACTCCGCGGGCGGGCAAGGAACATCACCTTTCACGTGTTCGACCCGCAGCACGTGGAGGATGTGCTTGACCGCGACCTGGTTACGGTCTGGCGCGAACAGGACGCAGCGACAGCTGCAGACAATAGGCGGCGAGCCGCGGGGAAGGCCGCTATGAAACGTGCTCAAAGAAGCGGTCGCGGAACTGCAGCTTCAGCTGGCCATGGCCCCGATGAGAACTCGCACTCCAGTTTGCGCGGCTGGGAAGATTTTGAGAATGACGGACTCCTGCGCTGATAGGCCGGGCGCACAGGCAGGTTAAAACGTTTGCCTGCGCCGTGCGAGATGCGCAAGGAGGGCCGTCAAACGCATCGCGTTCAGGACCCGCTTCGCAGGGACACCGCCCTTGCGCGCCATCTCGACACCCCAATGCATGTGGTCGAGCTCGCGAATCGAATGAGCGTCCGGATTGATGCTGAAGATGCAGCCCTGATCGAGTGCCTTTTGATGCCAGCGCCAGTCGAGGTCGAGTCGCCACGGATGTGCGTTGATTTCGACAGCGACGCCGTGTTTCGCACACGCTTTGAGGACTTTGTCGACGTCGAGATCATAACCGGGCCGGCGCAACAGCTGGCGACCGGTCATGTGCCCGATGATTGCGATCGCCTCAATGATACGCTCCGTCTGTTCCTTCTTGGGCAACTTGAAGCGGCTGTGCACGCTCGCGACGACGAAATCGAACTGCTCCAAGATATGATTCGGGTAATCGAGCGAGCCATCTGCCAGGATGTCCGCCTCGATGCCCTTCAGTATGCGAAATTTTCCATTGTATGCCTTGTTCAGCCGGTCAGCTTCGCGGTGCTGTTGTACCCATCCGGTGAAGGCTTCACCGGATGGGTACGGCGATGCAAACACGCATCGCGAGGTCCCAGCAAGGCCACGTTTGGTCCCCTTCATCAGCTCCTCCCCGGCTGCCTCGGCGTTGTTGACGTTGCGGATGATCCCGGGACGCTCGGTCTTGACCGGGACCGGAGGGTTGAACCAGTGGCGGGCCATGCGGTCACTCTTTGTCGACCTTATCAAGTTCCTCCAGCAAATACCTTCGCTCAGCCGGCAGCTCCCGTTCTACAGGCAGCAGGTTGCGAAGGTAATTGCGGATTACCTCTAACTGTTGAAAATGGGAAAATAGCGCAGGACGGCGCGCTTTGTTGCGATGCCACAGTGACTGAAGTTGGCTGACAGCTACTCGCCACAGTCGAAAGCCACGCAGAGCCCCATGGCAGTTGCTGCCTCGACGATCGCCTCGGTTAGTTCTTCGTCGGAGGCCACCAAATAAGGCGCAGCCTCCCGCGCTTCGCGTAGCGCCGCTTTTATCGAGACCGTGTCGCGACGGTCCGCCCTGTTGAGGAGTACAGTGATTGCTTGCTCTAGAAGCGGACCGACCCTTTGCGCGACGCTCATCCAGCCCTCCCCAGGGACACGCCGAAAGGGAATCTACTCACTTCCTGACCGACATCAACGCCATGTACGAATCGTACAAATTGGCACGGTGCTGGCCGCAACAGTCAGCAATTTTTTTAGCTAGAGTTTCTGATCGGGTGATCGGATAATTGGCTCGCGCGAAGACCCCCTCTCGACCTATAGAGCGCGCTTCGATCCACCTTTCGTCCATAACCTAGGTGCTGTCGGTCCTGCCGTAGACTGAGGGGAGAACCAGTGGAGAGCCATGCGGCTATTCGCGAAGATCGAACCCGACAAACAGGCCAAAGGCTGGGGCAATCTCGACAATAAGAGCGACCAGCTCGCAGTCACTTTCCATCAGATGCGGCCCGTCTCGGCGCACCGCTGCGATGGTCTCTTTGACGGAGATGATTTGGCCGCGACGGGCTTGTAAGATCAGCTCTTCAACAAGCTCATGTGCAGTCACTTTGCGGGGTCGGCAGTTTGTCCAAACGTTCATACCAAGCCTCCCACCTCAGCGAGAACCCACGCGGAACATTCATGATCCTGCCGGGTAAAATCAAGAAGAATGTTTGATAGACTTCTGAGTGGGACTCGGAGGGACAAGCCACGAGGCGAGCCTCTATACTCTTTGGACCTGACGCCCAGCCGGCCCGCTAAGGGACTTCTTCCGTCGGCCCCTGTTTGGCCCGATCAATAGCCGCAAGTAATGACTGTAGGGTTGGCGGCAGTTCTGGTTCGACCCCCAGATTTAAGAACGTTTGTACGTTATGACGATAGCCCTCGGAACGGATCAGTTTCCGAAACGCTTCGGAGACAGACTGATGGTCTGCTTTGTTGCTGGTTGTCATCGGGAATTCCGTCCCAATCAGCCGCAACTCGCCCGCAACGAATGGGTTCCATAAGGACGTTGGAATATTTACTACAAATTTCTGAGCGGGAGATCGGATAACCGGCTCGCGCGAAGACCCCCCGTGCCACCTTCGTTTGCCGCAGCATTACCCTCGCTCTTTGAACTGAAGATTCGTGTCGGTCTGGCGTCGGCGTTGCACATCGTGAACGTTGGAACGCTTCTGTCCAATGTTTGCTCACGCTGTGATGCCAATAGGGCAGGCTCTTGCGGGACGGTGCCGCAAGGCCGCGAAAATGAAACGCCGGCCCAGTTCAACCCGCGCGACGTCGTTCAAAGCTGGGGGGATCGATCTTCATCAAGCGGTCTGCGGCCTCCACCGCAGTTCGTGTCCTGCTGCACAGCGCGAGATTTTCGGCCAGCATTTCTTCAGTGCGTTGAAGCGCGAGCTCGGTCCGGTGGATGCGCTGCCTGGCGTTGGCAACTTCCGATGTCAGAAGGTCGGCCACCATCCCGTGGCCGTGGGGTTCCAATGTGTCCATAGGTTTCTAATACACGGGGGCCGATATCGTTCCCTGATGTCGGGCGAAACGGCGGGCCGCAGAAAAGCGCGATTGGCCGAATGAGCAATGCGGTCCCTGTCAAAAACAGCGCCGGAAACAGGCGAACGGCTTCGGCCGCTCTACATCCACGGGCAGAGGCGATCACGGTCCAGAGGGCCATTGATCTGTTCAGGGCACGACTACAACGTAAGCGACGACACACTCAGGCGGCTGGTTATCAAGCACCGTCCTCACAACCAGACAATGCCCGGTGCTCCGTGGAGAATAAGCGCTCGCGGTTTGGTTATGGCGCTCGCCGGCGATGATGACGCGCTTGCGCGGTTGAGGCAGGACGATCGCGAGCACCCGGACCTAACTCGGTATTTCAAGCGGCTCGGCATCCCGCGACCCTGACTTGCTATCAAAGTTATGGTCGCGGCGACTGTCTAGAGTAGACATTAAGTAGATGTCGCGGCCCGACAGAGCCCCACACAAGAGCGAACCGTTGCTGCCTTGCGCATCGCCCTCTAGGCCGCCGGCGTCGAGTTCATCCCGGAGAACGGCAGCCGCGCCGGCGTGAGGCTCCGCAAACCTTAGGCCGTAGACTCGTTACTGCGCAGCCACACACCTGCTTTTCGCCATCGGACGAAGCGGTTGCAACAGGTGGTGCGCGGGCTATAGCTCTGAGGCAGGTCGCGCCATGGAGCACCGGAGCGCAGCACTCAGAAGATGCCGTTCAGCACGCGCCGATCATCAACACGCGGCACACCTCTTGGCTTGTTGGGTAGACGCTTTATTCCATTGCTGTCCATTGTCCAAAAAGCGCTGTTAACCAAATTTTCTCACCCGCCAATGCTTATTCGCGCGACTGAAAGGGTGAGGTGATCGATGTGTGATTCAAACATAAGCGCGTTTCCGCTGCATCGGCGGCGGAAGTTGGTCGAAGGGATCGCCCGGGTCCTGGAGTTCAAGAACGGGGAGGACGCGAACGCCTTCTGGCGCAACACCGCCAAGGCAATTCTCGTTCAACTGTCCGAATCAGGAATTGCACCCGGGGTCGCCGAACAGGAAGTTGGAACGCTTCTTCATGCTGTCTTGGGCGATATCGCCACCCGCAGTGCTGCGAAACTTGCACAATAGCATCGGCCGGCCGGCGTACTGATGGCAGTTGAGATGCTCAGGTCGTTTGCAGGCTTAGCCACCACAAACTATTGGTCGATCGATCCATGGACTTGCCAATCGCACGGGGACGAACGCTGCGCCCGCGGCAGCCCGACTGCCAATTCTGTTCAAGGCCGGAGTACGAGCCGGTTATTCGGAAGCTTTGGGGGGAACGGGCTGAAGCGCGCTAGGTCGTTTTGCCATTGTGGCTACCTGCGCGTTGCACAGCCTAGGTACCAATGAGCGAGACTGATGGCAAAAGAGAATCTCCCCTAGAAGGGCGTTGGTGCATCGGTCCGGACTTGAGCGGATGTCGATCTTTGAAGCGGCAGACTATGCCGTGGCCGCCTTGCGGCGGGCGGATTTCGGGCGTGCGCAGGC